>JALSHW010000001.1 GCA_026982035.1 Phycisphaerales bacterium
GATGAGGATTTATTGATGTTGCTGCGGGTGGAGATGGTGTTGAGTGGGATTGGGGTGGATTCGTGGGAGGCCGCCGATTCGATGTCGATGGATGGGGTGGTGGAGTTGCCTACGGTGGGGGAACTTGTGCGGCGGATGGGTGTCAATCCGAGTCGGGCGTTCTATCGTGATGGTGGATGGGTCAATGGGCCTTAGTGGATATGGTGTCAATACGAACTGGAGTGATGATGAGCGAGCAAGCAGAATCGAAGAGTGAAGCGAAAGTGGAATCGATGTTCAAGCCGGAGATTACCTTTGATGATTTTGCCAAGGTGGATTTGCGTGTGGCCAAGATTATCGAGGCCGAGCCGCACCCGGATGCTGATCGGTTGGTGAAGTTGCAGGTGGATGATGGGTCGGGGACGCCTCGGCAGATTTGTGCTGGGATTCGGGAGTTTTATGAGCCGGCGGACCTTGTTGGCAAATCGATTGTGATTGTGGCGAATCTTGCGCCGCGGACGATTCGTGGTGAGGAATCGCGTGGGATGTTGATTGCGGCATCCGATGCGGTCAAGGGGAGTGAGGAGCGGTCTGTGGTGGTGATGACGCCTATGAGTGATATTGGAGCGGGGTCTGTGGTGTCTTGAAGGTGGGGCGGAAAGGGAATCGGATCGTCAATCGTCTTTGTTTTTGTTGTTGTGGAGGTGGGGTCTGCCTTGGGCGGGGCGGTTGAAGCGTGGGCCTGGGGTTCGTTTGGCGGCGTTGACTTGGGCGTTGACTTGTTCGTCGCGTTGGGCGTTGAGTTCTTCGAGGGCCAAGTGAAGTTGGCTGATGCGTTGGGTGAGTTGGTGGATTTCAAATTGTTTGATTTGGACCTGGGCGTCAAAGCGGGCGCTGGCGGTGTCGCGGACGCGTTGTTCGGCTTGGTTCAGGGCGGCTTGGTCGTTTGATCCATTGCGGAGGAGGCCTCGGTATTGACGGCTGGCTTCGACATAGTGGAGCCCGGCTTTGAGTTCGTCGAGTTTGAGTTCAGCCATGACGGGGTTGGATTCTTTGAGTTGGAGAATCTCGATGATTTTGGGTGCTAGACGACCGAGGAGTCGGTCGATGGCTTCGGGGGTCATTTTTTCGACAACAGCGAGTTGGACTTCGACCTCTTTGAGATGTTCAGCGATAAAGGCGCGGACTTGTTTGAGTTCGCGTTTGGAAAACTCGGGTACTTGATGGTTCGATTGGCGCGTATTGGTTTCTGATGAGGATGCTTTGATGCGATTGGTGTCGCGCATGACTTGGCGGAGTTCTGGGGTTCGGAGGGCGCGCATGACTTGGCGAGGATCGTCGCCTGCGTCGAGTTGAGCGAGGGCTTCTTCGTGTTTTTCGACGATGCGTTTGGCAAATTCGAGTGTGTGGCGAAGGCGTTTGCGGAGGGCATCGGCGTTGACGGGAGCTTTGGCATTTAGGGCTTGCTCTGAGGTGGGTGCCTCTTGGGTTGATGCCGGCTCTGATGGAGGTGGTTCAGCCAAGGCCAGGGCGCTGGTGAGCATAAGGATGGTCAGGGCTTTGATGGGGGGGGGCATATCAGAGTGATCCTTCTGGGGAGGTGTCGGTCAGGGAGGTGTTGGAGAGTTCCATGAGTACGCTTGGGAGGGAGAGTTCGGTGTGCATCTCGTTGGTCAGGAGGTCGAGTTCGTCGATGTCGTTTTCGAGGTCGCTTGCAAAGTCGGTGAGGTTGTAGAGGGCGTCGAAATCTTCTTCAAGGGAAACCGATGTGATTTGAGCCGGTGCTTGGATGGGCTGGAGATTTGAAGCGTTGCCAGCGGTCCAGAGCAGGAGTGAGACGCCGCCGACGATGAGGAGTGCGGCGGCGATGTTGAATTTCCAGCCGGGCATGAAGTTGGGTTGTGGGATCGGGGCGTTGGCAATGGGGAGAGGAGTTGGGGCGATTTTTGTGGAGATTGAATCCATGAGGCGTTGCTCAAAGCCCGCGTCGGGGGTTGTGCGATCATGTGAGCCAAGGGCATCGAGTTGTTCGATGAGGGCATCGGTTTCGGGGTCGTGGTGGTTGAGGTTATTTTCGTTCATGATTGGTTCTCACTGGATTCACTTTGGGGGGTGGGGTCCATGATGGCTTTGAGTTTTTTTAATGCTCTGTGGTGGCGAGCCAAGAGGGTGCCGACGGGTTGGTTGAGGATGTCGCTGATTTGTTTGAAACTGAGTTGGCCATGGTGTCGGAGTTCGATGATTTGGCGGTCGGTGTCGTTGAGTTGGTCGATGGCGGCTCGGAGTGGGGCGGTGTCGGTTGGGGTTGATTGGGTGTCGTGGTGGACTTTGGTGTCTTGGAGATGGCTTGGGTCGGTTGGTCGGGCGTGGCGGCTGCGGCGGCGGAACTCGTCGCGGACGCGGTTCATGGTGATGCGGAACAACCAGGGCTCGAATCGGCCTTGCTCGTTGTAGCCATCTTGGCAGAGTTTGGTTGCTACGGTGACAAACACGGACTGGGTGATCTCCTCGGCGAGGTCGTCGTCATGGAGCCGGGAGCGTGCCATTGCAAAGACCCGGCGGGAATAGGTGTCCACAAGCCCGCGCCAGGCATCTTCCTTGCCAGCGGCAGCGTTTTTGACGAGGAGACGGATCGCCTCGTCTTCTTGGCTTACTGGCTTGGGTTGGACACTCAACGGGGACACCATCCTTATGGGCATAACGCGGTTCACGCCCTTGTATTGCCCGAACCGATACTTTACTGGAGAACTTGTCGGCGTGTTGGGGCTGATTCGACCAGCATGGGATGATTCCCGGACGATGGATCGGAAACCGTCTGAATCGAGTGTTTGACGATCCCAGGAAGGGTTGGTGTCGTATTCTTGCCGTATCCATGCCATATCATGGCGGCATCTGAGAGTGGAAAGGACCGGATTGAACGAACCAATCAATGAATACCGACCCAGTGCCTATGAAGGGCAAACCGACGAGGAGGTTTTTGTCGCGTTTCGTTCGGGTGATACTGAGGCCTACCGGGAGTTGATTGAACGGTTTCATGATGATCTGCTGCGGTTTTTGACGCGATTGGTGGGGGATCGGGCGGCGGCGGAGGACTTGTTTCAGGAGACTTTTTTACAGATTCACTTATCGGCCGATTCTTTTGATGCCAGTAGGCGATTTCGGCCTTGGCTTTTTACAATTGCGGCGAACAAAGGGCGGGACTTGTTGCGTAAGAAGAAGCGGAGGCGCACGGTTGAACTCTCGGCCCCGCTGAGAGGATCGGATCGTGGGACTTCGATGGTTGATTTGCTGGAGATTGATGTCCCGGCACCGGACGGAAGGATGGAAACGGATGAACAGGATCGGCTTGTGCAACTTGCGCTTGATGGTCTTGGGGCTCCGCTCCGTGAGGTGTTGGTGCTTGGGTATTTCCAGCGGTTGAGTTATGCGAGGATCGCCGAGGATTTGGGGATTCCGCTTGGGACGGTGAAGTCTCGGATGCACGCTGCGGTTGCGGCGTTTGCGAGAAGTTGGCAGCGGGTGTCTCGTTCTGAGATTGGACCTGAGGCCGGGGATGAATAGTTTGTGGTTTGGGTGGTGTGTGGAGTTCGTGGATGTCTGATGTGAACGAATCAAACGGGTCAAATGAATATCAGCCAGATTGGCAACTGGATTGGCAATTGGGTGATGCTGACAAGGCGGCGGTCGATGCTTTGTTTGAAAGTGGTGAGGGGACTGATGCTGATGCTCAACGATTTGATCGTGTGACACGACTGATGGGGTTGCTTGATACGCCGATGGTCGATGATGGGCAGCGGGGGGCCCGGATTGATGTGGCGAGTTTGCGGGCGGCGATGGTGGGGAATGAGCCGGTGCTGGATGCGGCTTCGGCTTCGTCGGTGGACGATTGGATGGATTCGCAAGAGCCGATGACTGAGCGTGATGTGGCTCATGGGCAAATGGCCGAGTTGGTTCGTTCGGGGGCGAGATACAGCCAAGAAGAACGGGATTCGCTTGTTGAACGGACATTGGGGAAGATTCAGGATGAGATGGATCGGTCTGAGAAGCGGTACATTATGGATTTGCCTATCTCACCCGGTGGTCGATTCCGATTGGCGGATTTGGTGACTTTGGCGGCGACGCTGTTGCTGGTGGCGTCGGTGACGATTCCGGTGATGGATGGGATGCGGTCGCGTTCGATGCAGGGGCGGTGTTTGGATAATATGGCGACGGCGGGGATGGCCTTTGGGACTTATGCCGGTGAGAATCGGGACTTGCTCCCGATGGCGACGGCGGGCTTTGGTGGTGGTGCCAGTTCTGGGGCGACTTGGATGGATGTGGGGACGACGCCTGAGCGGTCCAACTCGTCGAATTTGTACATGCTGGTGCGGACACAGAATGCGTCGTTGGCGGATTTGGCGTGTCCGACGAATCCCAATGCGTTGGTTGAAGGTGATGGGCAGGATCGTCAGGATTGGCGGTCGCTGGAGGAAATATCCTACAGCTACCGGATCATGGCCAATGGTGGGATGAAGGTGCATGATCCCAAGATGCCTGTGGGGGTGGTACTTTTGGCTGACCGGAGCCCGGTGATTTTGCGGATCAGTCGCCAGGAAGCGGTGCGTCCTGAGGAGAATACGCCGAACCATGACCGGATGGGACAGCATGTGTTGGGGCTTGATGGGGGTTCGGTGTGGCATCGGGATCCGGTGTTGGATCAGGGGGATAATCTTTGGTTGCCTCGGGCGATTGAGCAGGTGATTTATCAGCTTCGGGATCGAGCGGGGATTATCCAGGGCAATGAGTTGCCTTCTGGGCCTACTGATGCGTTTGTGGGGCCCTAACAAATGGGGCAAATTGTGGGTTGGGGAGGGGAATCGATGGTTTCTGGACGATAGAGGGGCTATCCTCACCTCCTGCCTTGCTCTTTGAGTGGGGCGTTTACGAGTAGATTTCACTACGCCGGAGAGCGTTATGCCGAAGAATAAGATTCATAAGGGTTTGTCCAAGCGGATTCGTATTTCCAAGACAGGCAAAGTCCGTCATCGGAGTGCGTACCACAAGCACTTGTCATCTCGCAAGAGTGCCAAGCGTTTGCGTCAGTTGCGTCAGGACCGTCGGGTTTCATCTTCTGAGGCCAAGCGTTTTGAGAAGATGTTGTTTCGTCGTTTGCGTGGTCGCAACCAACCTCGTTTGTCGTTGCGTCGGAGCCCGTCTCCTGAGCAACGGCGTGAGATGCGTGCGGCTGCCAAGGCGGCGGCGGCAGCCAACGATTGATTTGATAGATTTACTTTCTGAGCCGTCGATGTAGATGGTTCGGGTTGTTCCACCCCGTTTGCCGGGATGACAAGATCGGCTTGATTGCCGGCCCCGTCAGACAAACATGGAGATCGAGCCATGCCTCGTGTACGCAAAGGTGCCGCCAGAACTCAGGCACGCAAAAGAATTCTTCGTCAGGCCCGTGGCTACTTTGGTAGCAAATCGCGTCATAAGTATCAAGCCAAGATCGCTGTTCGGCGTGCTGGGTGTTATGCCTATCGTGACCGTCGCGCCCGCAAGCGTGAGATGCGTGCTCTTTGGATCACCCGTATCACGGCTGCGTGCAAGATGCGTGGGACGCGGTATTCGTTGTTTATCAACGGGCTCAAGATGTCGGGCAATAACCTGAATCGGAAGATGCTTTCGCAGATCGCTATTGAGGATCCGAAGTTGTTTGATCGTTTGGTCGAGCAGGCGGTGAAGGCGTCGACTGCTGTGCCTGCGGCAAACGCTGGGTGAATCTCGGTTGATTTGACAGGCGGTTGATTTGACAGACATATGATGCCTGGCTGTTTCGATGGCCGGGCATTTTTTATTGGAGTAATCCTATGGGCGGTTGGTGGATTTCGGATTTGTGGTCAAATGTCAATGGGCCTGTGCTGGTGGTGTCGTGGCTGGTGTGGGTGGTGGTGTCGATCACGCTTCATGAACTTGCTCATGGCTGGGTGGCGATCAAGTTGGGTGATGACACGCCGATTCGGTCTGGGCATATGACTTGGAATCCGATGGTGCATATGGGGGCGTATTCGTTTGCGGCGTTGTTGATCATTGGGATTGCGTGGGGCATGATGCCTGTGGATACATCGCGGTTGCGTGGGAAGTATGCCGATACGCTGGTGTCGATTGCTGGGCCGATGATGAATCTTGGGCTTGGGATGATTGCGTTGGTGGGATTGATTTTGTGGGAGCCGTTGGCTGGGGGGTATATTTTCTCTGGCTTTACGATTGATGATCCGTTGAAGACGAATCTGAATATTTTTTTGGTGTCGGGAGCATTTTTGAATTTTGTGTTGATGTTGTTTAATTTGTTGCCCACGCCGCCGCTGGATGGCGGGCGGATATTGATGAATCTTTGGTCGCCTTATCGTCGGTTGATGCAAACTGAGAATGGGCAGTGGATTGGGCTTGGTATCTTTATTTTGTTCTTTGTGTTTGGGGCACCGATTTTGATTCCGGTTGCTCGGGAGTTGGTCTTTGGGGTGCGGGATGTGGCCTGGGTGTTGTTGTTTCCTTCGATGGGTTGATGGGTGTACAAAAGCACCCGCGAAGTTGCGGGTGCTTTGATGGGGGGATTGTGGTTGATTAGCGGGTTTCGGTGCCTTCGGCTTTGGATTCTGATTTTAGAGCATCGAGGAAGGATTGCACATCAGTTCCACATTCGGGGCATTTTGAGCCGTTGATTTGGAGGATGTCATAGTTGCAAGATGGGCAGGTGGTTTGATTTTCGCCTTGGATGAAGGTTTTGCCTTTGTAGAACTGGGTGTAGATGATGTAGATGACGGTGGTGACGATCATGAGTGCTGAGAAGAACCAGTAGTAGTTTGGGCCATCGAGGGGTGTGTTTCCTGCGGCGTCTTTGGTTTGTTCCATGAAGAAGTTGACGCCTGCGACATAGAAGTTGCCCAGTGAGATGCCGAGCATGTAGATGCCCATGACGAAGCTTTTGATTTTCTTCGGGCTTTGGGTGTAGGCGAATTCGAGGCAGACGATTGAAACCAGGATTTCTCCTGAGGTGATGATGATGTAGGCGAGGAACTGCCAGCCGATGTTTGGCATGTCTTTGAGGTATGGTGCGATTTGCTCTGGTGTCCAGCCGAGTTCTTTGACGATCTGGAGCATGTCGCTCATTTTGGTCGGCATGGTTGTACCAGCAGGAACATCGCTCCCGACGGCGGCCCACATGTTGGTGATTACGGCACCGGAGCCGGCGACGATCCATGATTCGATGATGGCTGAGAGTG
>JALSHW010000002.1 GCA_026982035.1 Phycisphaerales bacterium
GCTTTGCGATCCACCCCATCGCAGGCCGTCTCCCTGGGCATATGAATGTTCTGCTCGCCGAGGCCAACATCTCCTACGACATCGTTCTGGAAATGGACGAGATCAACGAAGACTTTCCAGAAACCGATCTGGTCTTGGTCATCGGTGCCAATGACATCGTGAATCCAAGCGCACTCGACGATCCAGCCAGCCCAATCGCAGGCATGCCGGTTCTTGAGGTCTGGAAGGCCAAGGATGTCATTGTGATGAAAAGATCCATGGCCAGCGGATATGCCGGGATCGGCAACCCGTTGTTTGTTAAAGAAAACACCAAAATGCTCTTTGGCGATGCCAAGAAGAATGTCGATGCAATCCTGACGGCCTACCGCAGCGGCTGATACCAATCCGATCCAACTCAGAGCAAAGCGGCGGGAGTCAACAACGAAGTGGGTCAAAATCGCACTCCCAACCGCCTACTCTGAATTGTTGAGACTCTCGACGAAAAACATACTCATCGCCGTGCGTGTTCGATTCTCACCAATACAGAGAAGCAATTGCTATGCCACCAACACAGATATTTTTTTGGTGCCCATGCCGCTCAAGAATCTGGCGAGATAGTCACACCTGGCCGCTTGGCGCAAATATTGGCCAAAAAAGAAATCAGGGGCATCCTTGGGCGTAGAGGATGAGAAACTCAGCGATATCCGAGAAGTTGAAGAATCCGTCGCTGTCGAGGTCGGCCAAGTCATCCTGGTTTGTATAGAGAGTTATGAAGATCGAGAGATCAGAAAAATTGAGTACGCCATCAGGCAAAAAATCGACAATACACACTGGATTCGGCAAATCATCGCTGTTGATTTGGCCATCGTAATTGAGATCAAAGAAATGGAAATTGAGTCCGAAGACAGGGATCTGTATTGAACCATTGATGACCAGATCAGCATCATTTGGCCCTCCATCATTGTCGTCAATATATTTTTGCAACACTTCATCGTCGGCTGTATCATTAATTTTATCGAGGTTGAAATCGGCATACAACTCGTCGAAGCCCGTGTCTGTCCAGATATAGAGCGAGGATGGATGAGGAAGAATGGGTGCTGTTCCAATTAAGGCCGTGATGTTCCAAAGAGAGGGTATGCGATAGTCTGCATAGTTTTCATCTTGCCAATCTTCTGTGAGAACCCCCAGGGGGCCATTTGCGTAGTCCGCGCCGTAGATTAAATCGTCCAGGGCCTCTTCGATGGATGTATGATTCGAAATATCTGAATCAAGTGATTGCTGAGGTTCATTGACCATCAAGGCGGCACCTGCGTTGGTGATTGGAAATACAAGCGTGATCGTGGTTTGATCTTCATTGGGATCATGGGCAAATTGAAGTGTAGTCATTGGATTGAAGAGTCCAAATTCCGGGCCTCCAAAGAGCCCACTTTCTGACTGGAAGGATTCAAATCGTTCAAAGAACCGGCCTTCGACAACCCATGTTTCTCCGAAATCAAAGAGAGAGTTCATATTTCCAGATTCTGTAAGAATCATCGGAGTAAAGCAACCGCACAAACTCAAGGTAAACTCAGCACCCGATCGTTCAATCTCAGGATCAGAAAAAAAATCGAAGTCTATGTCCATTGCAGATTGGGCCATTCGATCAGCGATTGATCCTTTCGGGCTTAATCCAAATCGGCCTATATTTGAGAGATAACGATTGCTTGCCAAAGGCATCAGTTCACCACCCGAATCTTTATCGGCGTCAATATCCACATCAATGTAGCCGACAATTGGTCGATCTCCGAACTGGTATGGATTGTATGGAAATCCATTGAGCCCCACCGGCCCCGGAGGACTGACCAACCCATCAACTACAATTTGAATTCGAACAAAATCCGCTTCTCCAAGAACAACAAAGCCAGTGTACAAATCGTTCAAAGCATTTGCAGGGAACCAGCCCTGCACAGACACAGACAGTAAATCGATTGGTAGAAAGCCCTCGGGAAGAAGGGCGTTGTTTCCCAAATCTGTCCTGCGAACAGTCGCGTCGTTTTGGTCATCAATCCATATTCCATCTGTAGAACTGGCAGAAGCGTACATGACTATCTGTGTCATCTGCGTCAAACAAAGTACACATGGAACGAAGCGATTCATACTTGTCCAACCCTTGGATTTGAAGTAATGATTCCATATCGCTCAACTCGATAGCGAAAACTTGATCGTTGCATCCCAATCAGTTTTGCCGCTTTGGAAACATTTCCGCTGGAATGTTCGAGTGCTTGGATCATCAATTCTCGTTCAACCCATGCAGCGGTGTGGTTGCCACTGAGGAAATCGAATTGAATATCACTTTCCTGTTTATCACATTCATCAAGTGGTGAATGGTTCGGTTTTTCAGTCGTTTGAGAAGTATGTATTGCCAGATCGGCACTTGAAATAAGGTCGCTCGTTGAGAGCATCGCCGCTCGTTGAATCGAGTTGAACAGTTCGCGGACATTTCCAGGCCAAGCGTATTTTCGAATCGTGGCCTTGGCTTCATCGCTCAGCATTGCTGGCTCCATGCCGTACTCAATCCGAAGTTGATCCAGCATTGCTTGAGCAATCAAAACAGAATCCTCGCCTCGTTCACGCAGAGAAGGAAGCGGGATTGCAAAGGCATTGATGCGAAACAAGAGGTCTTCACGGAACGCCCCGGATTTGACCATTTCTCCGAGGTCTTTGTTCGTCGCTGCTAAAACACGCATCCGCACCGGCCGCTCCTTGGCGGCACCAACCTTACGAATAATGCCATGCTCAATGACCGAAAGCAACTTCGATTGAAGCGAGAGATCGAGATCGCCAATTTCATCGAGAAAGATCGTCCCGCCGTCGGCCATTTCAAAGAGACCTTCGCGTGAAGCTTTGGCATCGGTAAACGCGCCCTTTTCATGTCCAAACAATTCAGATTCAATCAAGGACGCTGGCAACGCGGTGCAGTTGACATGGACAAATGGAAGTTTGTGTTCTGGGCTCGAATCATGAATATACCGAGCAATGACCCCTTTGCCCGAGCCCGTTTCTCCGGTGATGAGAATCGTCGTCAACGCTCCGCCTGTAGAGCCACTCAAATCCTGCGTTCGATTGATCACAGGAATCTGTGCAACACGCTGGGCCAATAAACTCGCTTCAAGCCATGGCTTGGATTGTCCCAAGGGTTGGCGAGCTTTACGCGAAGTTTTTTCCAGGTGTTGGTAGAGTCGAAGCCGGCGTGTTTGCGACCGTTGATTGATCACTCGATCAGTAATCAAAAGCAACTCTTGAAGCCGAATTGGCTTGGTAAGATAATCGTCCGCTCCGAGTTTCATTGCTCGAACCGCATCGTCCACCGTCGCAAAAGCGGTCATCATGATGATCCCGCCATTGAATCCGGATTCTCTGAGTTCCTGAATATAATCAATCCCAGACTCAGCCCCCAAGTTCACATCAGAAAGCACAAGATCAAAGTGACTCATTTTGTATTCATCGCGGGCACGCTGAACTGAGTCCGCTGCCACAACGCCATGCCCTGATTTTTCAAGCGATCGACCAACGGTCAGCCGTAGGTTCTCGTCATCTTCGATGAGTAGAATATTGGCCACTTCATTCCTTTACTGGCCTCTACTGGCCTGTTTCTTTGGGGGCTTGAGTTGAAGAATTTACAGGAATCACAAGCAAGAACGCACATCCGGTCTGCTGAGCCCCATCAAGCGGGGATTCAACCTCGATCCGCCCGAGGTGTTGGCTGATCACACGATGACACATTGCAAGCCCGATGCCAGTTCCTGTTGGTCGTGTAGTGAAGTATGGACGAAAGATCGCTCGATGCAAGTCCGCTGAGATCATTGGGCCTTGATTTGCGACTCTGAGCGTCCAATATCTCCCGTGGTTATCAGTCCTCTGCCCAAGATGAACATGGATACTGCTCGGCGACAAGGCAAACTCAATGGCGTTGCTCAGGATCGCTGTGATCGCATGCTCAAGGTGATACGCATCACCCACCACCATTTCAGGTACCGAATCGCATGTCAGTTCAATCGTCATTCCTTTGGATTCTGCAGCACTTCGATGGGCATCGACCACAGACTCCACAAGATTCTGTGGATTCAGTTCATCGACATTCAACTCCAAAGGCGTCGATGCTCGGAGCATTTCCTTGAGCCATCCTTCAAACCGATCAATCGTGGAAATAATCCGATTTTGAAGATCACGAAGATCCGATTCTGGTTCAAGTTCATCGAGTGTTGTTTCAGACAATGCGCGGATTCCTGCAAGCGGCGTTCGCAGATTGTGAACAGTCCGCTGGGCCATTTCTCCCATCGCCGCCAATCTCGCTTGTTCGACTCTTTGCTCTTGCATTTCTTGGATGAGCATACCCATCCGATTGAACTCGCTGCTGAGTTGACCAAGTTCATCTTTTGAATGAACCTTGATGGGCTGACTGAAATCACCTTGAGCCATTCGCAGAGCCCCGCCCCGAAATTCTTCGATTGGAGAAAATACCCACCTTCGAATAAACATCACCATCAACAAACCAATCGCCAAAGCCCCAACAAGCGTCACCAGAAGAATCGAATACACCCGCGTTTTGAGTCCTTGACCAAAATCTGCTGCCAGCCGGGAATCCTCCAGCATCCGTCCTTCAATCCGCTCAATCAACTCATGCCTGGTATCAATCAAGTCAATCAACGCCCGTCCATTCTCACGGCTTGGAAACTCAAGCCATAAGGCATTGGCTTGACCGATTTGCTCTGTCCGGGCTCGTAGATTCTCAATCGTTGAAATTCCAGACCGAAGCATGACGCTGGGCAGGGCTTCAAGTTCACGGAGCTTGACTTCGTTCTGACTCTCGATCTCATTGAGTTCTGAAAATGCCTGAGCAACTTCGATATTCTGGGGCTCCTCCATCGCCTGCCAAACAAGGTCAAGTTCTCGTTCACCAGTCCGTTTGATGGTATAGAGCCGCTGCATGACCGATTCCATTGACCGGAGCGGCAGCGCCAATTCCTTCTCTAAAAATCGAATACTCCAGACACTCAGCCCGACATTGGCAACCAAAGTCGTGACGAGTAAAGCAAGCACGATGGACAGTTTGGTTCTTAGTCGCATTGGGTATTCAAATCGACCATGTATAAAGTTTACTTCGTGGTTTGGTAGTCCCAACGCCATCCGGGTTCTTGATCAGGCACATCAGACGCTTCGACATGCCCATCCATGAAGGCAACATTGGTTTTTCCATTGTGCCTGGTACCAGGGAACCAGACCCGGTCATTGGCATAGGGCCCCATAGAATCCAGTGAAGGACCAGTATAAATCGGAGTCACTCCAAGTTCAAAAGCCCGCTGCCCATCGACATCAAGCAACAACGGCACACTGGATTCCTGTAAAATCGAACCATCAAGCCGAGCTTGAACAGCACGAGGTCGGCCTCGAGAATCAAGGATCTCCGCACGATTCAACCGAGCATTAAACCCAAATGACACATTCTGAGGCGGCCCAATCGCTCCAGCACTGCAAGCAAAATTGCTCCGAAGTATCAACGGCTCCCGAACACTCGGACACCGCATCGGATCATTTCCATCAGTATCAGGCGTTTCATAAGTCATCACAGCAGGCCCCCACCGCCAGAACTCATCGACCCCGTACTGACTTTCCTGAAATGTCTCAATGTGAAAGTATCGGCTTCCGGCATCATCGCCCCGATCGCCATGCAACTGATCGTCGGCAAACAACTGAAAATCAAAGGCCACCGTCCGCTGAGCCATCTGACATTTGAACTGTCGAGCCCGCTCAATCGAAGCACCAAGCATTGGCCCAAGAATGGCGATCAACACCGCAATCACAGCAATCACCACAAGCAACTCAATCAAAGTAAACGCCCGCCCAGTCCGACCGGATACTCTGGCTTGGATTGATGTCGATTCAGATACACACACAAGCCCAGTGTAGCATAAATCGTTCGATAGTGAACACTAATGTAGCATTGTAATGTCGATTTCGCACGATCAATATGGGACGAAAAACCCACTTGCGACCACCACGGACGCAATTTCCTTGAATAGGAAAAACGAGCGTCTACAATCCCCCTCGGCCAACTTCACACCATGGCCGAGACCCAAGCGGGTGTAGCTCAGTGGTAGAGCGTCAGCTTCCCAAGCTGAATGTCGTCGGTTCGATCCCGTCCACCCGCTCTTTCGACACGCTCTTTTTGAGCGTGTTTTTTTATGCCATGAGTTTCAAGATTTTGGCACGCCACATTGAGTACAATCTTGTCCGCATTTGCACATCTGCCCTTCCTCTGCGGTCGAGGCAAGACAGGAGTTTCGTTTCAATGCGTCAACGATCATGGGCAGAGCCGTATAAAATCAAAATGGTAGAACATCTCAAAATGACCACACCCGATGAGCGGGCGGTGGCAATTGCCGGGGCCGGTCACAACACCTTCTTACTCCGCAGCCGTGATGTCTACATCGATCTCCTCACAGACTCAGGCACCACCGCCATGTCTGACCGCCAATGGGCCGCCATGATGCTCGGCGACGAAGCATACGCCGGATCAGAAAACTACTACCACCTCGAAGAAGCCATCCGAAAATACTACGGCTACCAGCACCTCATCCCCACTCACCAAGGACGCGGAGCCGAGCATCTGCTCAGCCAGATCGCCATCAAAGAAGGTGACTTCGTCCCAGGAAACATGTACTTCACCACCACCCGACTCCACCAAGAACTCTGTGGCGGCACCTTCGTCGATGTCATCTGCGATGAAGCACACGACCCCACCAGCTTGTTCCCATTCAAAGGAAATGTCGATCTCGATAAAATGCAAGCACTCATCGACAAGGTCGGAGCCGACAAGATTCCATACCTCTCACTTGAAACCAATGTCAACATGGCCGGCGGCCAGCCGTGCTCGATGGCCAACATCAAGGCCGTCAGCGAACTCTGCCACAAGCACAACATCCCGGTCTTCCTCGATGCCACACGCGCTGTCGAAAACTCATACTTCATCAAAAAACTCGAAGATGGCTACGGGGACAAAGCCATCGCCGAAATCCTCCTAGAAATCTGCTCCTACACCGACGGCTGCACCATGAGCGCAAAGAAAGACTCCCTCGTCAACATCGGCGGCTTCCTCGCACTCAACGATGACACCCTCGCCGAAAAAGCACGCAACCTCGTCGTCGTCTACGAAGGGCTCCACACCTACGGCGGAATGGCAGGCCGAGACATGGAAGCCCTCGTCGTCGG
>JALSHW010000003.1 GCA_026982035.1 Phycisphaerales bacterium
TCTTGTTCTCCCGGCGTTGTACCACATCTTCACAGGCAGAGATCCAGATGGCCAACCGCAGCCTACAACTCAGCCGTGGGAGGCCCCCGAAAGCGGACCATTGGAGGTAAAACCCGAAGAGCAGGAGTAGTAGGCCAGATATGACTTGTAGTAATCATTCTGAGCGTCAGGCTGATCTTGTAGGATGCAGACGCTTGCGATTGATTTCACCGTTTCGTTCAAAGATACAAATTCGATCTTTCACCAAAATCAGGAATCGTAAATGCAACTAAGAAACTATATGCTCTCCTATCGATTTTTAGCGATCATCATACTTCTGGTGGTACTCTCGCCCGAAGCACTCGCCCATGGGGTTACGGCTGGTGACAAGGGCTATATCCAAGAATCATCTGGGGTTATGCCAATCCCATTCATGTACCTCGGTGCCAAACACATGATGACCGGGTATGACCACCTACTCTTTCTGTTTGGCGTCATTTTCTTTCTCTATCGCCTCAAAGATGTCTCGATCTATGTCACCCTGTTTGCGGTCGGTCATGTGATCACGCTGCTCTCAGGAGTGCTCTTTGAGATTTCGGTCAGTGCGTACATCATCGATGCCATCATCGGATTTTCGATCGTGTATAAAGCGCTCGACAACATGGGTGCATATCAGAAATGGTTCGGTGTCCAGCCCAGTACCAAGGCCGCCACGCTCATCTTTGGTTTGTTCCACGGCTTAGGGCTTGCGACCAAGATTCTGGAATACGAGGTGTCCCCAGATGGTCTCTTGATGAATCTCATTTCGTTCAATATTGGTGTCGAGATTGGTCAGATCCTCGCACTTGCTGCTATCCTCATTGTCATGGGGTACTGGCGGAAGTCGAGTGGATTCATGAAGCACGCATACTCGGCGAACACAGTGCTCATGACCGCTGGCTTTGTCCTTGTTGGCTATCAACTCACTGGCTATTTTGTCGTCTAACCAATTGTTCACACAGAAAGAAATATTACAATGCACAACGCAAATATCCCAGATTATACGGAACTCCCAACGAACAAGCGACTTCTCCGTTCAACCATCATCGCAATCATCTCCGCAGCGATCATCCTCGTCACGATCGTGCTTCCCTCCGAGTACGGTATTGATCCAACCGGAATCGGTTCGGTCACGGGACTCAAACGCATGGGCGAGATCAAGACCTCGCTTGCTGAAGAACTCAAAGCAGATCAATCAAATCAGATCGACTCAGCAAGCATGGCCAATCCTGAACAAGTCAGCAACGAAGTTGAAGCCGTAGCTGTACCTGACAAGGTGCAAAGTAACGATGTGGGCAGAACAGAAACGATGAGTGTCACCCTTGACCCTGGAAAGAGCACCGAAATAAAGATCACTATGCAAAAAGAATCATCCGTCGAGTTCAGTTGGTCATCCAATGCAGGTGCTGCTTTTTATGATCTCCACGGGGATTCCAAGGACATCGACTACCATGTGTATGAGAAGGGAACTGAAACCTCAAAGCAAGGTACGCTTGTTGCGGCTTTCGACGGGAATCATGGCTGGTACTGGAAAAATCGTTCCAACAAACCGATCACAATCACACTCACTGTCGTAGGGGATTATCAAGACATCAAGGAAATGTAGGGTCAGGATTCATTAATCGAGATCGTAGGGTCCAAAAACTCGGCTGAGGTGATTCTTCTGATATTTGGAGGCGAATTGGTGAATCAGAAGCGTTATCTGTGCACGAAAATGTTGAGTTTGATTGTGAGATGGACCAATTGGAATCGTTTCAAGCGGCGCGACGGTACGAGCGGATCAGCCCGCCAAGTCGCTCGTCGCAGATAACGCGTCCTTCGGTGATGATGGGTTCGGCACTTGACGAGAGTATTGAGTTGCCCATTCCCTGATACGGACGGTCTTGGTTGTAGTGCTCAATGTAAGCGTCAACCGCTCGCCACAGATGCTTCTCGCCGACTGGATGATCCGGCTCATGCATTCGCTTTTGATTGACCGAACTACCCTCTTAGTATGGGCATTGATCTTCATATTTTGAAGGAAACCATGTCCATGTGTCCCATAGGGATAGGCATCTGACCAACCGAATATGCTTCGAGCGGTTCAAGTGGTCATTGGCTCTTCGCCCCCGTTCTTGCTCAATAATCTGTAATACAGCGGTCGGCGAGATACAATGCGTCTTAAGGAGTATGAGACCATGACAACAACCGACCGCACATCTAGCTCCCACCAACTCAAGGCCATATCCATCGTTGGCGGTTTCCTTGACGGCCAGCGGTTCGAGCTCTCCAGCAACCTCAACTGCATCATCGGGGCGAGGGGGACCGGAAAGACCACAGTGTTGGAGTTCGTGCGATACGCGATGGATGCGATGCCGTCCGATCCAGTCGCCCATAAGCGTGTGATCTCTTTGGTCGAGAACAACTTGGGTGGCGGACGCATTGAAGTCGCAGTGCAAACGAAGGACGGCTTGTCCTACATCATCAGCCGCTCCGCTGGTGACGAGCCGGTTGTGCTGGACGAGAATCGAAACCCAACAGAGATCAAACTGCGTTCCGGCGGGCTGTTCAAGGTGGATAACTTCAGCCAGAACGAGGTCGAAGACATTGCGGATCAATCCAGTTCCCAGCTTGATCTGATCGACAATTTCAAGATCGATTGCATCAGTGAAAACCAGAGTCGCATCCGGACTCTCAAAGCCGACCTGAACTCCAATGCCAGCAAGATTATCCCACTACAGCATAAGGTTGATGCAATTGTAGAGGAACTCAATGCGCTCCCGGGTTTGGAAGAGAACCTTAAAGCCTTCGCGGATGAGGGAGGCGAAGATGCGGATGAGATCAATAAGGCGCACACTCTCAAATCGCTCCGCGATCGGGAATGGAGAGCGATTGATACCTCCATGGGTACGCTCGTCGAAGTTCAACAGACCATCGAAGAGGACATCGGTCGTATCGACCATCGCTTGGCTATGGTGTTTTCCGAAGACATGCTCGAAGGGCCCAACGGCGATGTCATTCGGCAGCTTCGTTCGGGAATTGGGGCATGCTCTGACGATGTCGATCGACTGCTCAAACAGGTCGTTGCCCGGATTCAATCTGAAACCGATGCCATCAAGGAACGGGCGGGGCAACTTGATCTCTCACACAAACAGCAGGATCAATCATTTCAGAACATTATTGAGAAACACAAGGAAGTCCAGGGTAAGGCGGCCGAACGGCATCGGCTGGAGAAGCTTCGGAACGAGTTGCTTGCCAAGAAGAGAGATCGTGAACAACTAACGACACAGCTCGACAGTTTGGACTCCGAGCGAGTTCGCTTGCTTGAACAGCTTTCCGAACTGCGTGATGTGCGATTCAAGATGCGTCAAGCCATCGTCGATCAGATCAACGAGGCGCTCTCGCAGACAATCCGCGTCACACTCATGCAGTTCGGCAATCCAGAGAAGTATCGCACACTCCTCGGAGAAGCTCTGAAGGGTGGAGCGAGAATGCACCAGAATGTGATTGCGGAGAAGATTGCCGGTTTATTCTCGCCTGCCGATCTTGCTGATGCAATCAAGATGGGCAATACACAACCATTGGTTGAAAAAGCTGGACTCAGCGATGAGCAGGCGGGCAAAGTGATTGCTGCATTAGTGGGCACGCAGGTCTTGTTCGATTTGGAGGTTGTTGAGATGGTTGATCGGCCCAAGATCGAGCTCAATGATGGCGGCACCTTCAAGGAAACCGGTTCGCTTTCAACCGGGCAGAAATGTACGACGATCTTGCCCATCCTGCTCATGGACAGCGACAACCCACTTCTGATCGATCAACCCGAAGACAATCTGGACAACCGCTTTGTCTTTGAGACGATCGTCGAAAGCATCGGGAGGATCAAGAACAGGCGGCAATTGATCTTTGTGACACACAACCCGAACATTCCGGTTCTTGGCGATGCCGAACGGGTCTTTGTACTCGAATCAGACGGTACATCCGCGACCAAGGTCAACGAGGGAAGTGTGGATCAATGCAAGGACGACATCGTGACACTGCTCGAAGGGGGCGAGGACGCCTTCAAGCGAAGAAGGGATCGCTATTCCTACTGATATGGCTGACCAACGAGACCATCTCGATTTCTCTGTCGTAGTTGACCGGCTTCAAGGGTCACGCGATGCTTACAACTGGCCCCAGAGGCGTGAGTTGGCTATGGCTGCGGTTGAGCAGCTCGAACGAGAGGGCTCATCGGAATCGCTGATTTCTCTACTGTGGCTCTTATCCGACGATGACAAGTGGGAGGTCCGCAAGGATGTGGCGGACTGCCTGATGCTGCTGCCTGATGATGAGTTTCCCCGCTTTGCTGCTAAATTGCTTGATGACTCGAACTCATTCGTGCAAACGGCAACTCGTCGAGCAATGGATCGTCGCCGCCGTGGGGCACAAGTGACTCAGAGAAATCGGAGAGGTCTCGATCACATTCAGGTGCAGTACGATTGCATTGAAAAGACATACGGCTCCGAAGCGGCTGAGATGGCGCGAAAGATGGCGGAGCAGTTGTACGACCAGATCGTCGGAGCGACCGTCCACGACATGCGGAATATTCTCGCTCCGCTCAAGTCCGGCATCTCGGCGCTGACCAACAATCTGCGCAGCGGCGACATCGAACCCAAACTATTTAAGAAGGGGTTGGTCAAGTTGGGGCATCAGGCGGAGATGCTTGAGCGAATGATCGACGACATGCGTGAATACATGCAGCCGACACCATCCGAGCGTCGGCAAGAGCGATTAGCAGATGTTGTTGAAGAAGCTCGCGTGGCGGTGATCGACACATTTCAGGCAACGGGACGCGATGCTTCCAGTGTATCAATGATGATCGAAGTCCCAGACAATATTACGGTTGAGATATCGCGTCATCAGGTTGTGCGTGCAATCAGCAATGTGCTCAAGAACGCTTACGAGGCGTTTTCCACCGATCCAGACACATTCACACGAGGCAATGTTTGTGTGGTTGGCCGGGGAGTTGATCTTGAGCGTGTTGAGATCGTAGTGAGTGACAACGGCATGGGGCTGTCCATTGATGAGCTGGCTTATGTTCGTCGATTCATTCCTGGTGGCACATCCAAGAAGACGCACGGCACAGGCTTTGGTCTTCCCATCGCCAAACGGAAGATTGAGGATCATGGCGGCTCGCTGGCCATCGACAGCGAAGACGGGAATGGGACAGCGATCACGATCACCTTACGCAGGGAAACTGACGGAGGTGGTCTTTGAAATACCACGCTTTGGTCATTGATGACAGCCCCGATATTCTTGAAGATGTCAAGGGCCGATTGGAATCTCTTGGCCACACATGTGATTGCGTAGGCTCTCAGAAATTGGCCCAGGAGAAAGCAGCTTCAAATGGATACTCATATGTGCTGTTGGACTTAGAGATTCCATTCAGCTTCGGGAAACCATCGATGCAACAGTGTGGGAAGAACTTGCTCAAGGAGATCAAGGCTACGCGAGGCCATGAGGACATCCCCGTCATTGTCATGACTTCTCACGGGCACGACACCTCTGATTTGGCTACTGAAGTCATGAGGGGCAACGGAGCGGTTGATTATGTGAAGAAGCCATTCCCAAATGACGGCCGGACGCTCGAGAAAGCTATCGAGGATGCTCTTGCTGCAAGCGGACGATCACGACCCGGGGCGGCCAGTCAATCCGAGCCCTATCGGGACGAGCCTCTTCAGCCATTCGAAGAAGGCGAGATGGCCTATTTCGATGACCGGATCGAACTCTGCGGAATAAAAGTCTGTGGAGCGGTTGGTAGTACCCGGATTCGCAAGATACTGGATGAACTACGCGAGAAGAGCGACCGAGGATTCTATCTCGCCTACAGCGGATCGGAGTTGGCTAAACGGATTGGGTGCTCAGTCGGGGAAACAGGTATTGCATGTGCAGTCAAGGAATTTCGGACCAAGATTGTCGGGGCACTTCTTGGAGATTTGAGGATAGAAGTCACTCGAACGGACATCATCCAGAGCGGTGGACGCGGATACCGGCTGACGGAGAAGATCACGGTGGTCAATGGCAACGACCCCGTTCGTGACTCCGTAAATGAACCCGATGACCCCGATCTTGACCCTGTATATGACCCAGAAAACGAACAACAGGATCATCGCCAAGAGTGGATATTGAGCCAACTGCGAGATCGCCATCCCCTTCAGAAAAAAGAGATTATGGCACAGTTCAAATGCTCAAGTTCAACGGCGAAACGACTCCTGAGTGATCTAAAGGCAAAGGGGCACATCGAGTTCGTTGGAGCGGCCAAGACGGGCCACTATGAGTTCAAGAAGCCCGTTCAGGCGGTTTCCCGCACGATCTGACTCGCCCGGACGAGATACGGTGGGGGTGGCAAGAGAAAAGTGGCCACGAACGGTTCTACAATCCCATGTGGCGGTTCGAAGTTCGGACAGTCACCCCGATTGTTTTCAAGGTCGAGCCCTTTGGCGAACATGTCGAAGGGTTTTCTCATTGTAGGGACAAGACTTACGCCCTCCATAGTAAAGTTCAAACACACGATTTCGAGGGTGCGCCGCTTTTCGGTGTAATCTGCACTTAGAAGCCATTTCAAAACCCATCCGATAGCCCATAAACACTCTGGTCATGGATGACCAGAAGGATGTGCCAGGATGGCCAAACGACATCAACGACGAAAACCCCAACCCACAATCTGGCGGTGTCCCCTGGCGGCGTCCCGATAAGCTTTGGGAAAAATTTCAACTCGTTCTTGACGAATCGACCAACGCAAAGCACTCGATGGCCTGATCCACCAAGCACGCACCGGCTGCCAATGGTGCACCATCCCACTCCATTTCGGCGATCACCGATCCATCCATCGTACCATCTTTGATTTCGATTGGCTATTCGCACCTGTGCTTGGACAAAGGAAAGGGCACGACAATCCGACGGGGCACACGGCACACATTCACCGGATTGGTGAAGAGAAGTTTGATGCGCAGAGATGCAAACGCCGCCCGGCTCGCCGCTGAGTGATCGAACGAACACTTGGCTGGCTCAACCAATGGCGTGGTATTCTGGTGCGTTATGCGAAGAAGTCATCGAACTGCCTCGCTTCGATCAAACTCGCTTGCATCCTGATCTGGTACAGAAGACTTCAACGATTGACGGTTTTGAGATCGTTTCTAAG
>JALSHW010000004.1 GCA_026982035.1 Phycisphaerales bacterium
TGATTTCAGGCCTCGGCTTCGCGCGTGATGATGCAGATGTTGTATCTGGAGAATCAACGGCGGAACCAGGAAATCAATTTTTACATCAATACCCCAGGTGGTGCGGTGGATGACACACTTGCGTTGTATGACACGATGCGGTTCTTGAGTTCGCCTATTGCGACTTATTGTATTGGTCGGGCGTATTCTGGCGGATCGGTGCTGCTGACGGCTGGGACCAAGGGTCGTCGATTTATTTTGCCCCATGCCAAGGTGATGATTCATCAGCCGTATGGTGGGATTACTGGTCAGGCCGAGGATATTCGGTTGCAGGCCGAGCAGATTATTAAATCGAAGCAAACGCTGATTGATATTCTCGCAAAGAACACCGGGCAGACGGTCGAACGGGTGCGTGAAGATTCTGAACGAGACATGTACTTCGATGCCCAGGAAGCCAAGGCGTATGGGTTGGTTGATGAGGTTCTTGTTGAGCCGCTCAAGGACCCGAGCAAGGCGCCGCCCACGAGCTAGTTGAGTATTTTTGTTTCCACACTGACCCAAAGACCCCAATAGGTGAACTCAATATGTCCAACCCAAGTGCCCATCTGGTCCCCATCGTCATCGAACAAACTGGTCGAGGGGAACGCTCATACGATATTTTCTCCCGGCTTCTCAAAGACCGGATCATCTTTGTCACCGGAGGGGTGATGGATGAGATGGCGAATTTGATTGTCGCTCAGTTGTTGTTCCTTGCCAATGAGGATCCGAATGCTGATATTTATATGTATGTCAACTCTCCGGGCGGGTCGGTGACGGCTGGTCTTGGGATTGTGGACACGATGAACTACATCAAGCCGGATGTGAATACTTTTATCATCGGGCAGGCCGCTTCGATGGGATCGGTGATCTCGGCGTCTGGAGCCAAAGGGAAGCGGTATGCGTTGAGCAATGCCCGGAACCTGATGCACCAGCCATTGATCTCTGGAATCATGGAAGGGCAAGCGACTGATCTTGAGATTGAAGCCAAGGAAATGCTGCGGCTTCGGGATCGGTTGTATGAGATTTACGCCCATGCGACGGGTCAGGATCAGGAGAAGATTCACAAGGATTGCGACCGGAACCTGTGGCTCGATGATCAGGAAATGATCGAATATGGGCTGATTGATGAAGTGCTCGAAGCGATGCCGATCAACGCTGGTTGATTGCAAAGTCTTCTGAGCCGTGCCTGACGACTTTGAAGGGTGCCCCGTTGGTGGTTTCTTATCCACCTGCGGATCTTGGTGGCACAAAAAATGTCTGACGGTCAAAGACCCGAAGGTGGCAAAGCCCACCATCGGGGCACCCAGAAAAGAATATCTCGAGTCATCAGACACGGCCTAGGTCATTTGGACGAGGACGCCGATGTGTTCGGGTTCGATGGATGCTCTGAATCCTGCGAGGACATCGTTGAACTTGACTCGTTTGGTGATGAGTCCTGAGAGGTCGATTCGTCCTGATTGGAGGGCGGTGAGGCCGTCGGTGACTTGGCCGCAGCGGGAGCCATAGAGTTTGAGTTCGCCTTCGATGAGGCGTTTGAGGTCTTCTGAGGTGAGGGATTGGTCTTGGATGGAGGCGATGGGGTGGCTTTGGAGGATGATGGCGCCGCGGGGCCGAGCCATTTGGAGGGCGGTGGAGAGTGAACCCGGTTCGGTCATGGTGCTGATGACGATGTCTTGATCGGCGCGCCGGCCGACTTCGCCGAGATGGCGGTGCTTGATGCCCCATTTGGCGCAGAGTTCCAAGCGATCTGCACGACCAGTGAGCATCCGAACGGAAGTATTGAGAGTGCTCATGACCTGGGCACAGAGGAGTGCGCTGAGGTCTCCGCCGAGGACGGTGACGAAGGTTTTGCCTTGGATGCGTTGGATGCGGGAGACATGGATGGCGGCGGCGAGTTGGGTGGCAAAGACGGCTTGTTCGTTGTGGATTTGATCGGGGACGATGGCGAGGTTTCGTTCTGGGATGATGAAGAGGTCGCCGAGACATCCGTCGTGGTTGCGCAGGCCAAGGATTTTTCGTTGTGGTTCGTGATGGCCTAGGCCTCGTTTGGCAAAGGCGGAATCTGGATCGGTGATGTTGACATCGGCGACGACGCGCTTGCCGACGAGGGCTTGGTTGGTGGCTGATTCAACGATGCCGACGAATTGATGTCCGAGAATTCCGGCGTGGTCTGGGGTTCGGCAGGCGTGGATGTCGGCTTGGGAGATCAGGACCAGGAGGGGGCGCACGAGTGCTTGACCGGACTGTGGGGTCGGGGTTGGGCGGCCCGAATCAATGACCGGATGGGCGTTTTGGAGGCAAAGGGCACGCATAAGTCAAGAATCGGTTGTTTGGTTCGGCGTTGCCAGTGTGTTTGGCAAACCCATTGATTCTCGGACGCTTTGGCGATGGTCGTAGTATCTGGGTCGCTGTTTGGATCAGCGGCTGGATCAGCATTTGAATCAGTCTTCGATGGGGTTGAGTCCGACGGGGGTCGAGGTCGTTTCGTTTGGGGGTGAGCCCATGAAGGGGAGGTATTCGACGATTCGTTTTTTGCGGTTGAAGACAGGATAGGTGTAGACCTGGCCTGCGGCGAAGAGGTCGTCGGTGGATTTGTACCAGTTGTGCCAAGCGGCGTGGTCGATGCCGAAGTCTTGGCCTGTCATGATTTTGAGGGAGTGCTGGACGCGGTTGTTGACGACCAGGCGGGTGTCACGCAATGCGGAGATGAGGGATTGGACGACGAAGGGTTCGCGGTATTGGCCTAGGGCGTCGGCGGCACCGGCGCGGACATCGGCGTTGGGTTCTTTTTCTTCATCAATGGCCGAGATTAAGGCGGGAATGGCGTCGTTTGTATGAACCCGTTGGAGGGCGCGGGCGGCGGCGATGCGGACTTTGCGGTCGTCGTCGCTGAGGGCTTCGATGAGGTAGGGGGCGTGGACTGGATCGCCGTGGCGACCGAGGGCTCGGATGCAGGTGGCGCGGACTCCGGGGTCTGGGTCGTCGGTGCCGTCGATGTAGAGTTCGAGGTAGATGGGGTCTCCACCGAAGGGTGCGGCGGCGAGCATTGTTGTGCCTCGGTAGCGGTTTTCGGCGTTGTATTCATCGGTGGCGAGAATGGCGGCGGTGGTTGGGGAGGTCTCTGGTGCGATGATGTCTTTGAGACTTTTGGCACCGCGGGGGGCGTTGCCGAGTGAGCCGCAGCCGGTGTTGAGTGCGATGCTCAGCAGGATCGCACTTGTCAGCCAGATTGGTTTGGTGGGGGGCATGGTTGGGTGTATCGCTTTTGGTTTGTTTACATGATTCCCATGGTTTGGGAGTCTGGGGAGCGGAGTCCCATGGGTTGGCCGAGGATTTCTTTGGCGATGATTGAGCGGCGTATGTCTTTGCGGAACTGGGCGCGGATGCTGGAGTTGTTGCTTGATTTTTTTCTTGAGACTGAACCGAGTTGGATTTGGGAATCGGTGACTGATTCGGTTGGGCGACGGCGGCGGGTGGGCTCAACGGGCTGGGCCGAGGCGACTGTTTGGCGGCTGGTTTGGCGGCTGGGTTGACGATTGGGTTGGGGGGGAGGTTGGCGACGAGTCGGTTGCTGTTGAGGGGGAGGCGTGCGGCGGGTTGGTTGTGAGGTTGGTCTTGTGTGGGCCTGGGCGGCGGCGGTTTGTTGTGGTTGAGGTTGTGGACGAGCAACCCGGGCTTGTTGGCGGGGTGCGGGTGTTTGTTGTGGAGATTGAGTACCGCTTCGTTTTTGGCGGAGTTTTTTGAGTTGCTCGATGCGTTGTTGGCGCATCTGTTCGATGCGGTCGCGGCGTATTTGTTGCTTTTGATCCCAGTTTGCTTTTTTGGAGGCGTGTTTGCTGGTTTGGGTTTGGAGAGGTGTCGATGTTTGGATGGCTTGTTGTGAAGCCGAAGATGATTTGGCGCCGGTGCGAAGGGCATCGCGTTGGGCGAGGCGTTGTTGGTGGATGGCTCGTTTTTTGGCTTGTTGATCTTGGGCGGATTTGAACATCCTTGCCATGGTGGAGATGACGCCGAAGATGATGACGACGCCGAAGGGGCTGAGGATGAAGTTGAGCAGGGATTGGAAATTCATGGCTGGGAGAAGTATATCAGCTTTGTGGGGCGGCGGTGGTTGTGGTCAGTGGGAGGAGGACAGGATGGCCTTGAATTTGGCCTGAGATGAATGGGGTGTCGAAGACTTGGGTGAGTGTTTTGGGGGTCAGGACTTGGTTGATGGGGCCTTGGGTTTGGATTTGGCCTTGGGTGTTGAGGAGGATTGCCCGGTCGGCGTAGCGGGCGGCGAGGGTGAGGTCGTGGGCAACCAGGGCGATACCGACGCCTGTTGAGGCGAGTTGTTCTAAAGCGTGCATCGTGTGGAGTTGGTGTTTGGGGTCCATGGCGGAGGTGGGTTCGTCGGCGAGGAGGTAGGCGTTGGGAGGACTGTTGAGCGGGTCGTCGAGTTGGGCCCATGCCCGGGCAAGGGAGACGCGTTGTTGTTGGCCGACTGAGAGTGTGCCTAGGGGTGTGTTGGCAAGGTGGGTGAGGTCGAATCTTTCCAGGGCACGGTCGATGGCGGCGGGGTCTTTTTTGAGGGCCAATCGTCCGAAGGAGACGACGAGTTTGACATCGAAATCGAAGGCCAGGGCAGAGCGTTGGGCGATGTAGGCGAGTTTGGTGGCTCGCTGGGTGGGGGTGAGGGAATTCAGTGGGGTTTGGTCGATCTCGATGGTGCCAGTGTGGGGGGACGAGAGGCCGGCCAGGAGGCGGAGGAGGGTGGATTTTCCGGCTCCGTTTGGGCCGACGATGGCGGTGATGGCGGCGGGTTTGATGGTGCAATCCACAGCATCGAGGATCAATGGGCCTTTGGGGTAGTTGAAGGAGATGTTGGTCGCAGAGAGCGGCATGCGAGATGATATGAACAAGATTGGGCACTGGAGGGCGATTGTGCCTTCTTTGGGGGCGATCGGTCGATAGAGTGGGCCATGGCAGAACAATATCGCGCCCGCTTGGTCGCCCACATTTCGCATTCATCGTATGAACCCGCTCAGATTCCAATCGTTGCTCGCGATCTCAATATTGAGAATGTTGAGGAGTTTGGGCGTGCGGTGCAGGATTTGGCGGCTCAGGAGATTGTCCATATCGATGATGCTGGGAAGATCATGCTGCCGTTCCGGGAGGATGATGGGGAGGCGATTGGGGAGTTTCGATCGACCAAGAGCGGGTTTGGGTTTTTCTCGCCTTCGAAGACGACCCACGGGGGGGATGTGTTTATCCCGGCTCATAAAACGATGGGAGCGTTGGATCGGGATACGGTCAAGATTTACTATGAACGCGACCAGCGGCGCGAGCGGAAACTCGGCACCTTTGAGCGGCAGTATTCTGGTGAAGTGATCGACATCATCGCGCGGAAGCGGGCGGCGTTTAGTGGAGAGATCGACAAACGCGATGGGCGGTGGCTGGTGTATCCCGATGGGCGTGAGTTGACGGATCCGATTATTATCCGTGATGCGGAATCGAAAAATGTGAAGCCGGGCGACAAGGTCGTTGTGGAGATCATTGATTATCCGGAGGGGGACTATCTGGCTGAGGGTGTGATTACCAAGGTGCTTGGTGAGGCGGGGGATCCGGATGTGGAGACGCAGGCGGTGATCGCGGCGTATGGGCTGCCGGGCAATGACTTCCCTGAGGCGTGCGTGCAGCAGGCGCGGGAGGCGACGCAGAAGTTTGATGAAGAGATGAAGCGATATGAGGCCGATGGGATCGGTGCGCTTGATATGCGAAAGGATTTGACGGAGGATTTGATTTGTACGATTGATCCGCCTGATGCCAAGGATTATGACGATGCGATTTCGCTGAAGCGGTTTGACAATGGGGACTGGGAGCTGGGGATTCATATTGCGGATGTGGCGCATTATATTGCGCCTGAAACCGTGCTTGATGAGGAGGCCAAGGAGCGGGGGAACTCGGTGTATTTGCCGAGGTTGGTGATTCCGATGCTGCCTGAGGTGCTGAGTAATGGGATTTGCTCGTTGCAGGAGGGGGTGCTTCGGTATGCCAAGACTTGCATTATTCGGTATGACAAGATGGGGAATGTGAAATCGCGGGGGGTGTGCCAGTCGTTGATCAAATCGCGGAAGCGGATGACTTATCTTGAGGCCCAGGCGTTGATTGATGGGGATCTAGAAGAAGCACGCAAACATGCCAAGACCGATTCGGAGCACACGCAGGAGATTATTGATGTGTGTCAGGATATGGATTCGTTGGCTCGGTTGATCCGGGCTCGGCGGGAGAAGGCCGGGATGATTCATCTTGAGCTGCCTGAGGTCGAGTTGATCTTTGATGAGGATGGCAAGGTCATTGATGCCGAGCAGGAGGATGATGCGTTTACGCACACGATCATCGAGATGTTTATGGTCGAGGCCAACGAGGCGTTGGCGACGCTGTTTGAAGGGATGCGGGTTCCCATTTTGCGACGGACCCACCCGGAGCCGACGCCTGGGGATGTTGAAGAGTTGAAAAAGACGGCGATGGTGGCGGGGTATCGGATTCCGAAGAATCCGTCACGCGAAGAGTTGCAGACGCTGCTCAACGCGACGGCCGGAACTGGGGCGGCGCGGGCGGTGCATACGGCGGTGCTGCGGACGATGACCAAGGCGGTGTATTCGCCGGCTCTGATCGGGCATTATGCGTTGGCATCACTTGCGTATGCGCACTTTACTTCGCCGATTCGGCGGTATCCAGACTTGACGCTGCACCGAGCGTTGTTTGCGTATCTGCGGAAGACCGACAATGGGAAGAATTTTCCCAAGACCGATGATGCCAAGGTGGCGTTGGGAAAGGTGCTGCGGGAAGATCCGTTGTGTCCTGATGAGCAAACGCTCAAGGAGATTGGGAACAACTGTTCCAATACGGAGGTCAATGCGGCCCAGGCCGAGCGGGAGTTGCGGGCGTTCTTGGTATTGCAGCTTATGGCCGAGCATATTGGTGAGGAGTTTGATGGGTTTGTGACGGGGGTGACGCCCAAGGGTGTGTATGTGCAGATCGAGAAGTACCTGGCTGATGGGATGATTGATAAGCATGATCTTCCTGGGGATACGACGCGGGACAAGAGGCCTCCGACTTTTAAGATTGATGATC
>JALSHW010000005.1 GCA_026982035.1 Phycisphaerales bacterium
AGCGTTGCTCCCGGCGGCGTTTTCCACAGCGATGGCCGATGACACCGCATTGACCATTTATTCGACCGCTCAACCCGGCGCGATCCCGGCAGAAATGTATCGCCCGGTGCCAGGGCAGTCTCAGACATACAACAGTTATGGACGGTACAACCAGATTCCGGGTTATGCCGTGATCCGGCAGGATCGGACGCTGGAGATCGAGCAAGGTTTGAATGAACTCCGTTTCACCGGCGTGGCGGCGATGCTTGATCCGACGACGGTGCGGTTCTCATCGCTGACGGACCCAGACGGGACCAGCGTATTGGAGCAGAGCTACCGGTTTGATTTGTTGTCGATGGATCGGATGCTCCAGCGGTATATTGATCGGACGATTCTGCACAATGGGAATCCGGTGACGCTGATGTCCACGGCTGCCGGTGGTATGCTGCTGCAACTGAATGACGGTCGCGTGCAGTTTCAGCAAGGGTACAACGGGGTGGTGTTCCCGTCGCTCGATGAATCGCTCGTCACCAAGCCGACGCTGATGTGGCAGGTGGCCGCCGACAAAGGCGGGGAGCATGAGACGCGGGTGTCGTATCAGACGACTGGCATCACTTGGTGGGCTGATTACAACTTGGTCTATGCCGAGGGTGAGGATGCCAACTCTGGGACGATTGATATTGGGGCGTGGGTGTCGATTTTGAATCAATCGGGCGGGACTTATGAGGATGCCAAGTTGAAGTTGGTGGCGGGTGATGTGCATCGGGCCCAGCCGCAGAACCAGCATATACAAAGAGATTTCATGGCCAAATCCATGAGGGAATCGGTTGCTGGTGCCGCCGGATTTGAACAAAAATCATTCTTTGAGTACCACATGTATACGCTCGGAAGAGCGACGACGATTCCGGATCGTTCGACCAAGCAGATCGAATTGTTTGAGGCCGTCAATGGGGTGCCTGCGGAGAAGATTTTGATGTACGACGGGACGGCCCAGGCCCGCTGGAACGGCAACGCCGCGATGATGGACCAAAACTGGGGCGTGCAATCCAACTCCAAGGTCGCGGTGTTCCTCAAGTTTGAGAACACCGAGGAAAACGGGATGGGGATTCCGTTGCCATCGGGGCGGATTCGGGTCAATCAACTTGACGAGGCCGACGGGGCGTATGAGTTTATTGGTGAGCATGTCATCGACCACACGCCTCAGGGCGAGACGATCATGATTAAACTGGGCAACTCGTTTGATGTCGTCGGCGAGCGTCGCCAGGTCAACTTTGAACGGGGCAAGCGGTGGATCGTTGAGACCATTGAAGTCAAGATTCGCAACCGCAAGGAGGTGCCTGTTGAGGTGGTGGTTCAAGAACGGCTGTATCGGTGGAGCAATGCCAAGATTCAGGAGATTTCACATGACCATGAGATGCTCGATTCACGAACGATGCACATCCCGCTGATGCTTGAACCCGATGAAGAAGGCGTCGTCACCTACACGGTTCGGTATTCCTGGTAAAAGATGGTACAGTACGGTGGAAGGATTCGGCTTTGACATTAGGTGTACTTGTAGTAGTGGAAGACGATGACTCGATCAGGCGTGGCCTGGTCGATGCGTTGTCGTATTCGGGGTACACGGTCCATGAGGCCTCCGATGGTGAGCGGGGGCTTGAGGTGTGCTTGGCGGTCGAGGCCGATCTGGTGTTGCTCGACATCATGATGCCCAAGATGGACGGGCTTGAAGTGTTGCATCAGTTGCGCAAGCCCAAGCCCGATGTACCTGTGATTTTCTTGACGGCCCGTGGCGAAGAAACCGATCGGATCAGCGGGCTTAAGTTGGGTGCTGATGATTACATCGTCAAGCCGTTTTCGCTCGATGAGTTGATGGCGCGGATCGAGGCGGTGCTTCGAAGGATGCCCGCCAGACCATCGCAACGAAAGAAACTGACGATTGCGGGCCGGCGGATTGACTTTGAACGCCGCGAGGCGGTGCTTGCCGATGGGACTCGTCGAACACTGACGGAGCGCGAGGCCGAGGTCATTGGGTTCTTGGCAGCCAATCCGGGTCGGGCCGTGTCGCGCGATGAACTGTTGCAGAAGGTCTGGGGGCTCGATCCACGCGGAACCCATACGCGGACGGTGGATATGGCCATCGCGCGAATCCGTGAGTCACTCAATGATGATCCGGCAAACCCCGAAGTGATCACAACAGTGCGAGGCAAGGGCTATATGCTCGCGATGCCTGATGGAGATCAGGAATGAATCCTGGCCGAAACAAGTTGTGGTGGGCGTTCTGGGGCGGCGTGGTTCTGGTTGTTGGGGCGTTGAGCTGGGCGAGTTTGACCGTGCATTTACTCGAAGAACGCAACGCTGTTGCACGGGCAGAAAACCAAAGACAGGAAGTGATTCGACTGGCACTGTGGCGGATGGATTCGCGTTTGGCTCCAATGATCGCACTGGAAGCGGCTCGACCGATTGAAGATTATGAAGCGGTGCTTGGACTTCAAGAAGTGGCGATGGGTTTTTCTTCTTCTGATCGGTCAAGGCGATCTGGTGCAGGCGGGACACTGAAAAAAATTGAGCCAGGGGCGTATTCGCAGGGGTTCTTTGAGATCGACGAATCGGGCTTGGCCCGGGGCTCTGGTACCCAAGCCAAAGAACTCGCGTCCAAAACACAGCAGCAAACCCAAGAGTTGGCGGCGTCATTCCAAGACACGGCGAACATGTCGTCAGATGAAATGTTGCATGAAGTCATGGAGGGTGCGTCTGTCGCTGAATCGGAAGTGACCAGCGGCGGGGAGGCGGCCTCGCCGATGCCTGAACCCAAGGCGGATTACCAAGCCAGGCAGGAAATCGCGACTCTTGCCCAGTCCAATCAAATGCTTTCAAAAACATCCCAAGACGACAAGACAAAGGCCCGTCAATATCAGAGTAAAAAAATAGCCGAACTCGTTGATCGCGTTGACGGTCAAGAGCGAGCTTCTGATCTTGCTTTGGATGTCACTGATCAAGATGTTTGGCTCAAAGACGAGGCGCAGGTGATCGTTGGGTCCATTGAACCGCGATGGGTGACGGGGCAGGATGGTGCATCTGAGTTGGTGTTGGTGCGGACGGTTCAGCGTCATGGCGTGCCGGTTGTTCAAGGCGTGTGGCTCGACTGGATGGCGATGTCGGCTGAACTTCTCGAATCCATCAACGATTTGTTGCCGGGCTCAAACTTGTATCCGATCGGGCAAGAACCTAAAACGATGGGTAAGAATACGCCCGTTATTTCGTATCGTTTGGCGACGGTGCCTGTGGCGTTTATTCCTGGTGGTGCGAATACGGTGGATCGTGGTTCATTGACTCCTGCGATGTTGGCGATGCTTGTCACATGGATCGCGGTGATTTTGGCGATGGTTGCCGTGGGGTTGGTACTTCGGACGGTGCTGACTTTGTCGGCTCGTCGGGGGCGGTTTGTTGGCGCGGTGACGCATGAACTGCGCACGCCTTTGACGACCTTTCGGTTGTATTCGCAGATGCTCGCCGACGGCATGGTGACGGACGAAGCGGTACAAAAAGAATACCTCAACACGCTCAAGCGCGAGTCGGACCGACTGACGGGGATCGTTGAGAATGTGCTTGAATATGCGCGAATTTCTCGTCAACGGGGGGTCAAGGACACGCCCAAAGGGCAGCAGCAACTCACTGTTGGGGAGTTGATGGCACGGATTGTGCCACCGATGTCTCGGCTTGGTGAACAATCCGGGATGGACTTGATTGTGTCCGATGAAACCGGCGAGCATATTGAACGAACCGTCACGCTTGATCCACACGCCATTGAACGGATCGTGATGAATCTGATGGACAACGCCTGCAAGTACGCTGGCGGCGATGGAGAATCAGGCGAAGAGATTGACTTTCGGGTCCATCTCGATGCGTCTGTGAGTGGGGATTCGTTGGTGTTGGTGGTGGCCGATCATGGGCCTGGGGTGCCGAGCCGAGATCGTCGGAAGATTTTTGGTGAGTTTGTGCGGGGGTCATCGGGAACGATGCGGGATCGATCGGGTCTTGGGCTTGGATTGGCGTTGTCGCGTGGGTTGGCTGTGGAGATGGGCGGGGATTTATCGCTTGTTCGTCGGCGTGGGCATGGGGCCGAGTTTGAGTTGCGGGTACCGCTTGATGGTGAGACCAAAGAATAATTAAGAAAGCAAGGGTGCCACTACTCGCCGTCTTCGGCGCAGTAGTGTCTTGGCGTGCAAAGATATTTTTCGGTTTCTAAAGACACTACTGCGCATAAGAATGCGAGTAGTGGCACCCTTTGGGTCAGTGGGCGTTGAAGCAGGTGAGTGATTCTTCAATCGTCAGGGCTTGATCAATCCCGATGGATTCGGATTTTGGCATGTTGACTCGGCGGCGATGAACCGCCGCTTGGATGGAGTCTTCGTGGTCTGCACGGACGATGGGGACATCGGAGCCGAAGATAAGCGACTCGCCTGGGACCAATCCGGCATCAATCAAAGCACGCATTGGCAATACTCGGTCAAGCCGATCGGCCAGTCCGGCATGAAGTGTTTCAATGTCCGGCAACAAATGGCACGGCTGGATCGACGCGATCACCCCGAGTTGGGCAAACCGCTGAATGTCATCGGGGTGGATCAGTTCGGCGTGTTCGATTCGGGCGTTCATGTCGGTGCAGTTGGTGCGTTCGATTGAATCAAGCACCGCTCGCACCGCTGCATCGCCAATGGCATGAGCGGCGACGGGAAGGTTGTGGCGTTTGCTTATCAACATCGCCTCGTCGATTTCCTGTGGACTCATCATCGGTGTGCCGGTGGTTTTGGTGTCGGTGTAAGGATCGAGCATCCATGCGGTGCGCGAGTTGAGCGAGCCGTCGGTGAAAATTTTGGTGCCAGCGAGAGTGAGATGATCGGATTCCCATTGGTCGGCTGTGGCGAGTGTTTCGCCGAGGTCTTTGGTGAGCGGGTAGAGTTTGAATCGTTGGTCGATTTGGCTTGATGTGTGAAGGTCGCTTACGACTTGGCCGAGCCAAGGTTGGGCTTTGAGGTCGTGGACTTCGGTGTAGCCGAGTTCTTTGAGATGCAAGCATGCGCTTAGGACAAACGCTCGACGATGGGCAGCGTCTGGTTCTGGAACACTTGACCAGAGATGAAGTGCGGCGTGTTCGTAAAGCACACCAGTTGGGGAGCCGTCAGAATCCAGCTCGATGACGCCTCGGCCGATGATGGTATCGCTGGTGATTTTGGCGTGGTCGAGGGCGGCGGTTGACGCGGCCATCGAGTGGTAATCAAAGCACCAGACGCACACGGCTCGCCCGTCGCTGGCGTGGTCCAGTTCTTGGCGCGTGGGCCAGTGCGGATCAGGCCATGATTCAGGCCGGGCACTGTGGGCCAAGACCCAATCGTTTTTTGCAAGCGATTCATTGCATGAGCCAACCAGTTCGAGCAACGCTTGGCGTGAATCGCATCCAGAGCAATCGAGCATCGTCAACGAACGCCCAAGTTGAAACAGATGGGCGTGGGCTTCACGCATCGCAGGATTCCAGGAGCGATTCGATGGTGTTCATCGCGTTGCCCAGATCGGTGATCGGCGTTGGCAGAACCAGCCGAACCAGCCCGAAGCTGGCACGGATGTCGATACCGGCTGGATCAACACCCACAGCCAAGGGTGAATCGTGGGCGACGCCTGACAATTTATTGCAGAGTGAAGAAAGCCGAGAACGGTCGGCGTTGAGGACTTTGCACAATCGACCCATGCCATCGACCAATGGATTGTTGAGCGGGCACTGGTCGGGTGTGACGACTTCGCCCGAATCGAGTTTGGCGTAGTCAAACTTGCCAACGGCCAGCAGCGGCGTGGTCGATGGCAGGTGGTAGGCGGTGAAACGGTCACGCTGCTCTTCGGTGGTTGAATCAGAGAGTTCGATCGAGATGCGGATGAGAGTATCAAACGAATCACGCGGGCATGCAAGGACGATGTCGGTGGCTTTGAGGGCGTCTTTGTCGATCGCGACAATGAAATCGCCGGTGCGAGGGTCGATCATGCACTGGGTATCAAAGGGTGATTGGTCGTAGAGAAGGGTCGCCGACCATGCAGACCGCATGAGGTGGGTGGCACGGGTCAAGGTGTCGGCGTTGGGGTCGAGCATCAGGTGAGTGTATCAGCTTTCTGTCTCAAGAGAGTGCTTCGTTGATGTTGAGTGCTGACGGGGTTCCGAAATGGGCAACGCCATTGGCGATATGGTCATTGAGCATCGCCGTGATGGGTGAATCGGATATACATGGATTACTTTGGGGGGCTATACCCTAAAGATCGAGCCGAGTTTCTTGCCCATCATGACTGAGGCGCCGACAAGCGTGACGGTGAGTAGGGTCATGCCCCAGACGCCCATCGCTGATGCAATATACTGTCCATCGCCGAGCCGGTTCGTGAACTCGTAAATCATTTTGGTGATCGGGAAGTGATCGGATCGCTGCGCGAGAATCAGCGAATCCGACACTTCGAGCATCGAGAAACTAAAGACCAGCAAGCCGCCAGCGATCAAGTTGGCCATGATCAGCGGAATGATGATCTTGCGAACCGCAGCAACGCGCGTCGAACCCAGATTCACCGCGGCCTCTTCAAGCTCACCAGAGGTCTGCTCAAGCCCAGCAACCGTCGAACGCACAATATACGGCAACCGACGAACCGCATACGCAATGATCAACAATGGGAATGGATTGGGATTGGTCCCAAAGACCGCCAGGGTGCCTTCGAGCGGATCGCCAGCACCAAAGGGCCAGCGGAGGGTCATCGCGACATAGCCAAAGGCCATGACCAACCCAGGCACCGCCAAAGGCATCATGCACAACGCATCAAGCAACCCACGGCCAATGACCTTGGTACGGACCAAAATGTAGCCAATCAACACGCCAAAGCCCATATTGAGGATCATCGCCAGCAGCGACAGGATCAGGGAGTTCTTGATCGAGTTGAACGATTCACCAGCCGTCAGGGCTTGTTCAAAGTGGGAGAGCGTAAAGGCCTCAGGAAGCACCGTTGCGTACCACGAGCCGGGCTCAGCCAAGGAGGTCAGGATCACACCAATATGAGGCATC
>JALSHW010000006.1 GCA_026982035.1 Phycisphaerales bacterium
GAAAGTTTTTTGAGTGTTGAAGCGGCGACTTTGCTGATGATGATTAGGAGGATGATCGTCGTGGCGATGCCTGTGATGATGATCCATTTGGGTTGATCGTACGAGCCGGTCCAGTTGGTGATGGAGACGCCAATCAGGACGGCGGCGAGGGTTCTTGGGATCATGCCGGCGATGGTGCCGATGAGGAAGACTTTGCGGGAGACGCCCAAACTCACCAAGACGAGGTTGGTCAGGGCGAAGGGTGCGCTGGGGGACGCTCTCAATAGGGCGACGATGAGGATGGATCGCTTGGTGCTTGCGGTGAGGAGGGCGTGGCGGATCATGGAGGTCTTTGGGAAGCGATTGAGTTCTTGTTCGACGCGGTCGCGGGCGAGGTGTTTGACGAGTTGGTAACCGATGAGTGAGGCGCCGGCAAAGCCCAGGAGGGCGGCGAGGAAGCCATAGGCGAAGCCGAAGGCGTAGCCGGCGAGGATGGCTTGGGAGACTGTGGGGAGACATCCGATGCCTGCGAGGATGATGAAGGCGGCGGTGTAGATTGCTAGGCCAAAAGCGAGTTGGGAGGTGGAGCCGGTGTTGCCGATGAGGGCGAGTTTGATGGGTTCCATGTTGAGGAGGAGGAGGACGCCTGCGACGGAGGGGAGGACGGACCAGGCGATGCCGATGATGGTGGGAGAGGCGAGCCGGCGGATCATTGGGCCGGTATTTTGATCCGCTTGATCGGTGTGGAGATCAACCACGACCGGGCGGGGTCTGGCGGGTGTTTCTAGTTGAGACTGTGTATCAATAAGACTCATTGAGATGGATGGTAGCCGTCCCAAGCCGAGGGTTCTCAGTCGGTTGGGGCTGATTCTGATGCTTGCGAATCTGCTTGTGAATCAGGGCCCATGGCTTTGTCAATGGCTTTGTTGGCCATGTGTCCCAGGAGCATGAGGACGGCGATCATGAGGACGATGCCTGCGATGATGAGCCACTTGGGTTTGTCGTATTCATCCCAACTGGTGATTTGATTGCCGATCCAGACGGCGGCGAAGGTGCGTGGGGCCATGCCGACGACGGTGGCGATGATGTACGGGACCAGCTTCACGCCTGAGACGGCCATGAAGCCGTTCATGAGGGAGAAGGGGGAGGCGGGCGAAACGCGGAGGAGGGTGAGGATTCCTGTGGCTCTCCAGAAGCCGTGGCGGATGAAGGCGTCGCGGACGATTTCGGCTTTGGGATGGTTGTGGATTTCGCTTTCGACGCGTTTGCGTGCGATTTTGAGGGCGATGCAGTAGCCGACGATCGAGGCACCAGCGAAGCCGGCGAGTGCTGCGGGGAATCCGATGCCGATGCCGAAGGCGAAGCCGGCGAGGATGGCTTGAGAATAGGTCGGGAGGAACCCGAGCCCGGCGGAGAGGATGAAGATGCCGACATACATCGCGATGCCGATGGCCAGGGAGCCGCCGCCTTCTTGGTTGCGTTGGAGGAGGAAGTCTGAGGCCTTGGACATGTTTGCCAGGAGGAGGAAGCCGGCGATGGCGGGCATGACGGCCCATGCGATCCCGAGGTAGGCGGCGGGGCCCAGACGGGAGAAGATCGCGCCGATGGATTGATCTTGTTCGGGAGTTTTGATAGAAGAGTCTTCGGTCATGGGGGGATGGTATGCAAATCGTTTGCATCATTGTTCTGTGGAAGACATATAATGAGGAGTGAGAAATCGTGAATTTGTCATTGTGTGGATCATGGTCTTTGGGTTGTTGTTGGCCAGTGTATTGATACGGCCTGTGATTACTTCAGTAGCATATCGAAGCATGTATCTTGTTTTGAACGAGGATTCTGTGGAAGTGATCCCGGTTGTCGAGTTCTTTAATCGAGCGTTGAATTCTGATTCGATTGTCAAACCCCACGCAATTGTCAAATACGAACCAAACCGTGTTCGTGGCCCAGTCCGAGGATTGATTGAACTGTGGACAACCGAATCTGTTTTTGTTGATGATCAATGCATCATTTCACGACAACAACCACTCACCCAAGATCAAACCAACCGTGCGTATGCGGCGATTCTTGAGTATGCCAAGGCCGATCCAGAAATGGTCAAGTACCGTCCCGGTCAACTCCCACAAACCCGTTTCTCTGCGGTTCTTCTGGGTCAAACACTTCTTCGACTCCTCGCGCTCTTTGGAATACCGACCATGGTGGCGTTTTTTGGAAAGTGGATTATGGATACTGCAATTTCCAAACGGCATGCCTACCGAAGAAATGCTGGGTTTTGTATCCGTTGTCAATACCCATGCGCCACCATTCCTTCATTGAAGTGCCCTGAGTGCGGCAACTTTCACACGGTTCCTCATCAGCCGCCCAGTGAATCCAACGATCAACCATCGGCCTAAACTATGGCGTTGCCCGCTGGTTTCGGGTGATTCGTCTTGTTTCCACTTGCGCTAAAGCGTGGGTTTGAGGAGAATTGGTCATGATTCCGCGTCCGCCGCCCCGTGAGGGTTCACTTGGGTTTTTGTATTTGCCGCCGTTTCGGGTGCAGGGGTTTAGTGTTGCTGGCGAAGCCACCACGATCTCGATCCCTGAAATGGATGTTTGCTTTGACATGGGCAAGGCGCCGCGGGCACATCTTGCTCCGAAGTATTGTGTGCTTTCCCATGGGCATATGGATCACATCGGCGGCTTGGCGTATTGGTGTTCACAGCGGAACTTTCAGGGGATGGGGGCGGGGACGATTGTGTGTGACAAGCGCATCGAAAATGATGTCAAAGGCATGATGGATGGGTTTCAGGAACTTGAACGGCAGAAGACGCCGTATGAGTTGATTGCTCTTGATGAAGGCGAAGAGTTGCAGATCAAGAACAATATTTTCCTTCGGCCGTTCCATACCGAGCATACTTGTCCGTCGTCGGGGTATTCGATTGTTGAGAAGCGGACCAAGCTCAAGCCGGAGTTGGTTGGATTGCCGCAGGAGAAGATCAAAGATCTCAAGCTGCGTGGTGAGGAGATCGTCAACAGCTTTGAGGTGCCTTTGATTGCCTACACCGGCGACACGCTGCCTGGGGCTCATTTGTTGCGTGATGATGTGATGAATGCGCAGATCATTATTACGGAGTGTACTTTCTTTGAGAAGGACCACAAGCAACGGGCCAAGACTGGGATGCATATGCATGTTGATGACATCGCCGAGTGGCTCAAGGTGGCTCAGTGCGAGCATATGGTGATCTGTCATATTTCTCGGCGGACGCATCTGGGGCAGGCCCGCAAGGCGTTGGTTGATGTTGCCGGCAAAGAGTTGTCCGAGAAGGTTCAGTTTTTGATGGATCACCGGACGAATCGCGAGCGGTATGAGGTGCAGGCCGAGGAAGCGTTGAAGATTGAGGAAGAGTTGGCGAACCGGACGTAATTCATTTGAACTGGACAGGGTGCCCCGATTCGGTGATTCGTTGCTTCGGCGCAGTCGGGTCTTCGTATGCCCAATATATTCAACCAAGCCAAGACCCGACTGCGCATAAGAATGCGAGTCGGGGCACCCTCAGAATAGACTAGTCTTGAACGCCGAGGTCGTGTTTGGTGAAGAGGGCGTGGAAGGCGACGCCGGCGGCTTCGATATTTTCACGGGCGCCTTCTTGGCGGTCGATGACGCTGATGATGGCGGGGACGGTCGCGCCCATTGATTTGAGGATTTCGACGGCTTCGAGGGCTTGGCCTCCGGTGGTGGCGACATCTTCGATGAATATGACGACATCACCTTCATGGACATCGCCTTCGACTTGTTTGGCGGTGCCGTAGTCTTTTTTGGCGTTGCGGATAAAGATCGCGGGTTTTCCGGTTTGCATCGAGGCGATGGTGACCAGGGGGATGCCTCCGAGTTCGGCACCGGCCAGGCGGGTGATTGGGCCGATTTGGGTTTCGATTTGGGCGATTGTGTCTGCCAATATTGGGGCGAGTTTGGCGAGGATGTGGGGTTTGGTGGAGAATTTGTATTTGTCGAGGTAGTAGGTGCTGGTGCGTCCACTGCGGAGGGTGAAGGTGCCTCGGAGGAGGGAGGCGTCGGCGATTTGTTGTGCGAGGTCTGATGTGGGCTCTGGTTTGGGCTCTGGTTTGGGCTCTGGTTTGGCGGAGTTCATGGGGATTCTCGTGGATCGGGGGTGTGAGGAAGGGGGGATTGTCCGAGAATTGTTTGGTTCTCGGTGTAAAAACCTTGGTTTGGGCGGTTTTTTGTGGAGGGCGCGTCATAATTGGCACCCTTGTGCGTTTGGCTGTGTGAGCCCCGCCTCGGGATGAAGCATACCCCTTGGCAGGCCGATAGTTGTATTGATCGGCCAGGGATGGTGAATGGATGGACCGTGTGGCGGCGATGGTGCCGTGAGTCCAGACGAACGAGCATGAACAGAAACATGAACACTTGAAGGATTCGGGAGGATCTACAGATGAATTTGAATGCACGCCGTTGTTGGTTGGTTGCTGGTCTTGCAGTTGGAGTGATGGGGAGCAGTGCGTTGGCACAGGTTGCTCCGCCACCGACTGAGCCGGTGAAGGAAGAGCCCAAGTACGAAGCTCCTGCCAAGGTTGCGGCTCCTGCTGAACCAGCCGCAAAGCCCAAGCCCGCGATTCAGCCACAAGTGCAACGACCCGCTCCGAGCAATCAAGGCACAAAGTTGCAGAACCTCCCAACTTCAACGCCATATCCCAAGCTGCTGGCCAAGGATGAGAATGGTAAGATTATTCGGTTGACCGAACTTCCCGATATTCTGGCACTTCGATCCAATCCAACCATTGGAGAAAAGTCGGTTGATGCAATTATGCCTGTGCTGTATGGCCGGCGTGCCCGTTTTGAACGATTGCTGATTGATAATCTTGATCTGTACTGGATGGTGACCGATGGTCGGCTTGAGACAATGAATCTTGAAGATATCAAGAACATGACTGAGATTGCTGAGATGATCAAGCCGTTGGTTGGTCGCACGACGCTCTCTCAAGAACTTCGCAACCGGGGAATTCTCACACGAACACAATCTGGGATGAACGAACATATCGTCAATGAATACAAACAAGCCGTGACGACGGAGATTCAGTTTGAGGCCGAGGATCCGTTGAGTGAAGTGATGCGGTTTGTGCTTCAAGACTCGATTCACGAAACTCAACAAGCGTACCGCGCAATGGTTGCCGAGATGTCAACCAAAGTTGGTGATCTTGTCAAGAGTGCTGGGCTCAACTCATCGGCGGCGATGGAACTGGCCAAACTTCAACGCCCGCTTAATAAGGATAAAAAATCTCAACAGGCCGAACTGGCCGAGTTGAATCAGGCGCTCCGAAACCTGAGTCTTGAAGAAGGGATTGCACTCTTCACGGAAATGAGAAACCAACGGAAAAATCCGGATATTTCACCCGCCATTCATCGGATCAATGTGATGCATGATCGAAAAGTAGATATCAGTGATTCTGATGCTATGGAAGGCACTATTAAATACAGCGACGGCCGAGTTATTGATACGAAAAAGGCCTCCGAAGCGTATGACGCAAAACTTCGCAAAGAAAAAGAGGCCTTGGAAAAAGCAAAAGAAGGAAAGAACACCAATCCAGACGATTGATCTCTTTTTGAACGCATCGAATATGATTTCACAAACCCTGTATTTGCAGGGTTTTTTTACTTGAAGAGTGTTATTTGAATCATATTGTTATTTAGACACAGGCCGCATCATCGGGAACGGAAGCACATCGCGGATGGTTCGTGAGTTGCTCAGGAGCATCACCAAGCGATCAATCCCAAGTCCTAATCCACCAGCGGGGGGCATGCCGATCTTGAGGGCGTTGATGAAGTCTTCGTCGAAGTTGCGGAAGGTGGATTCTTCGTCATCGACGCCTGCGAGTTGCTCGCGGAATTTGGCTTCTTGGATGTCTGGGTCGTTGAGTTCGGTGTAGGCCGGGCCGATTTCCATGCCTCCGATAAAGAGGTCCCATCGTTCGGCCAGTGGAATGGTGTCGTCGAGCGTGTCGGTCTTGGGGCGGGTCAACGGGGAAAGAGCGGCGGGATAGTCGAGTACGAATGTTGGTTTGTTGGAATCGATGGTTGTTTCGGCGACTTCTTCGAAGAGTTCGTTGATGATGAAGATGTCGGCGATGGGGGTGCCGTCTTTGGACTTTGTTTTGAATCCGCGCTTGGCGGCTTCGTCACGGGCGCGGTCAATCTGATCGATTTCAAATCCCAAGGCGTCTTTGAACAACTGAGAATAGGTGACTTTTTCGAAGGGGCTTGCGTAGTCGATGTTCATCTCGCCAAATGGCATGGATGCTGGTTCGTTTCCGGTTTCACCCCCAGCAAGCACCGCCAGCTCACGAATCAAACCCTCGGCGATTTCCATCATGGTTTCGTAGTTGCCGAACGCTTGATACAGTTCCAAACTGGTGAACTCTGGATTGTGCGATTTATCAAGTCCTTCGTTGCGGAAGTTTCGGCTGACTTCGTAGACGCGGGGCATCCCGCCGACCAGGAGCCGTTTGAGGTACAATTCTGGAGCGATACGCAGAGAAAGGTCGATGCCCAAGGCGTTCATGTGCGTGAAGAACGGGCGGGCCGCGGCTCCGCCGGCTTGGGTTTGAAGAACCGGGGTATCGACTTCAACAAAGTCTTGTTGATCGAGGTATCGGCGCAGGGCTTTCATCATTTTGGAACGAAGCACAAAGACGCGGGTGGTCTCTGGGTTGACCCACATGTCCAAATACCGCTGGCGGTAGCGAAGTTCTGTATCGGTCAGTCCGGCGTGCTTTTCGGGTGGTGGAACCAGGCACTTGCTTGCCGGGATCAATGAATCGGCCCAGCAGGTAATTTCGCCGGTGTTGGTTCTGGTAAGGGGGCCTTGGGCGATGACGATGTCGCCGACATCAAGTTTTTTGGCAAGCCCAAATCCCAGTTCATCACAATCTCGTTTGGAGACGGCGATTTGAAAGACATCGCGGGTGTGATCGCGGAGGTTGAGCCAGATAAGTTTGCCGTTGTCACGCGCCAGCACCACGCGGCCTGCGACCTTGATACGGGGGCGGTCGTCGATGATTGATGGGAGAT
>JALSHW010000007.1 GCA_026982035.1 Phycisphaerales bacterium
GTTCCGGGTGTTCCCCCCCACCCCCCACCCCCCACCCCCCAAAGTAAAGAGTCCTCGAAACATGCCGTCCTCAGGTGCCCCAAAATCATGAGTTCTCCAAATACGCCATCCTCTATGCCGCCCAATCGCGGGCATCTGCTGACCGAACAACGCCTTGATGCCTCGGTGGATTTGGATGCGGGGTCGATTGGGGACACGCTCAGGGTCATCAACCAAGCCGATGCGGGGATTGCCCAAGCGGTGCGGGCTCAGATTGGGATGATTGGGCGGGTTGTTGTAATGGCGGTTCGATCATTCGAATCAGGCGGGCGTTTGATCTACCTCGGAGCGGGGACCAGTGGTCGGCTTGGGGTGCTTGATGCCTCCGAATGCCCACCAACTTTCAACAGCGATCCGGATCAGGTCATCGGGATTATTGCGGGGGGGGACTCTGCTCTGCGCAAGTCCTCCGAACACAAAGAAGATGATCCGAGCGGGGTTCACAGTCAACTCGATGAGTTGGGCGTGGGTTCTAGAGACACCGTCATCGGGATCGCGGCTGGGGGGACGACGCCGTTTGTACTTGGCGGTGTAGAACATGCCAAAGCCAATGGTGCTTCAACGGCAATGCTTACCTGTACACCAATCGAACGGCCAGCATGGTGTGATGTGCTGATGGCGATTGAAACCGGTCCAGAAGTTGTCACGGGATCGACGCGCATGAAGGCCGGCACCGCGACCAAACTGGTGCTCAACATGATCTCCACCGGCGCGATGGTCCACACCGGCAAGGTCTACGGGCACCTGATGGTCGATCTCAAAGCCACCAACGACAAACTCCGCGATCGGGCGGCACGGATTATTACTCACATCACCGACCTGGATCGTGATGCGAGCTTTGTCTTGCTCGACCGTGCCAATGGATGCGTCAAGCCCGCATTGGTCATGCACGCCAGGGGGCTCACGCTCGATGATGCCAACGCCCTGTTGGATCAACACCAAGGCCGACTCCGCCCAATCCTCGGAAATCCAGCATGAATGTCAAAGAATCCATCGGCTCGCTCATCATGACTGGATTTCGCGGCGCAACGCTCGATGATCCCCAGTGCCGGGCCGATGTACAACTGCTCAAAGACTTGCATATCAAAGGCGTGATCCTCTTTGACACCCACCTTCCCACTGGCGGCATGCAAAACATCGTCAACGAAGATCAAGTCCGCCAACTCACCGATGATCTGAGACACGAACTCGGTGATGATCTCCTCATCGGCATCGACCAAGAAGGAGGCCAAGTCAATCGGCTGGGCTTATTTCAAGACGCTGGGGTGTGCGAACAACTCAGCGCCAAGATGCAAGGCGTATTGAGTCAGCGTCAACTGAAAGCGACCATAGAGTCCGTCGCCACAGTATTGCATGATTCCCGAATCAATCTGAACTTCGCTCCGTGTATTGATCTGACGATCAACCCGGACAACCCGATCATTGCGGCCAAAGACCGGTCGATGGGGATTGATCCCCATCGCGTCGCCGATGCGGCGATGACCATTGTCTCAACCTACCACAATTATGGTATCCGATGTTGTCTCAAACATTTTCCCGGGCATGGATCATCGACAACCGACACCCACCATGGCATCGCCGACATCACCGACACCTACGCCGATGATGAACAACTCGTGTATCAGATGTTGATTGACTCGATCAACGCGAAAAACACACCCCCATGTGCCATCATGACCGGGCACCTGATCAACCGGATCGTCGATCCTGACATGCCGGCAAGTCTCTCTCACATACACACCACCAAACTCCTCCGCGAACAACTTGGCTTCGACGGTTTCATCATCACCGACTCGATTGACATGGGCGCGATCCGGCACTCATGGGATGCTGGCAAGGCGAGTGTTCTTGCTATCCAAGCAGGAGCCGACATGGTGCTCGATGGATTCAATGCGGCCAGCGATATACCCATCGACCACCCCGCCCAATCGATGCACCATGCCCTTTATTCTGCGGCTCAAAACGGCACCATCACCGAATCACAGATCGCCGAGTCCATCTCGCGCCGATTGGATTTGATCTCTAAAACCAGCCGATAATCCGCCTCCCAAGACCCCAGGACAGCGAGTTGAGCGTCCGTCTTCAAAACAGGTAGCCAAAAGTCAAAATCTGTGTTCTCTTCTGGGTATGAACGCACAACTGCAGAAACGATTGATCGGATTTGGGGCCATACTTACAGTCGCATTTGCACTCAGCGGATGCACTTCTTCGCACCCATCGGTGGCGTGGCAAGGCCCGGGAATGTACGCCGGTTCGGCTGGCAATTCCTCGGCCGTTGTGTTCTCGCCTGGTCTCAGCGGCACCGGGAATCTTGCCTACCTCAACGACCCAGGACCAGAGTTTGGCAGGCGTGATCACACGCTTTCAACACGCGATCTTTCCCGCCGTGACGAACTCTTTGGCGTTCGCCCGCAAACCCGGACTTCGCTCAATTATCAGCGATACTTCCGCACCTCGCGCAACGCCGACGAATACACCTATCCAACCCAGGAGCGTCGCGGAAACTACGGATCACGGCGAACATACCGCAGCCGCTAGTATTGCACCAAAACGCGACCTAACAACAACGATTTCAAAAAAGGAGAGGGCCGACCCGAGAACTCGGATCGGCCCATCACCAACACCAACATGCACCAATGGATTCGATTAGTCGTACAACGCCGCGGTTGGAGGCAGCTCAATACTGCGGAGTTGAAGCGTGGTTTCGACACGGAAGTTTGAACCGCTAAACCGGCGTTCGGCATGGAAAATATCAAGCGTGTAGGTCCGACCATCTTGCAACCATTCGAGACGGTCTAGATCAAGGAACTGCTCGCGTTTTGGGTGGAGCCCGCCAAGATCAACAACAAGTTGGCCATCAATGTAGACCCAGACATCGTCATCACCGGTGAACTTAAATATTTGCCCTGTGTCACGATGGAAAGTGAACTCGGTATTGATCTCAGTTGTGAAGTGGTAGTTGCGATCACTGCGGAAGTCGCCATAGAGTTCGCCGTTGATGGGGAAGAATCCATGGGTACCGTGCTCGGTATCGGTTGCCGAATCAAAGACATACCGATCGGTACCAGGAACGCGGTTGAGCGTAAGTTGAATCGACTGCGAAAGGTTTACACCTGGAACATCACGGTACCACTGATCAAACCGTTCTGAAGAAGTAAAGCCGTTGCTGTTTGGCCCACTCACCAATGATCCTGCACGGTCCCCTTGATCTGGGTCATACATTGAGGGATTGATGTTGCGGCCTTGGCTGTCCTTAAACTCACTCTGAATCTTAAAGCCACGGAGATTGCCCGATGAATACGGCTTGCCATCCTCACTGAGGGTATCAGCAACCAATCCAACCGTGGTTGTCCCGCCGAAGGATTCAAAGTCCGGGTGCCCACCTTCCCATTGCTTGGGTTTGAAGTCGCGGATGACACAATCCAGTTGGAGCGTGTCGGGAAGATCCAGATCAGGACTCCCCCCACCCCCTTGAGGAGAGGCCGATGCTGTCATCGAGATTGCGGTCAATCCGCCAACAAGGAGAGCCAGAGTTCCAGCCCGTGATAGATATCCGTTTGATTTCATTGAGTGCTGTTGCATGTTTCATTCCTTCCCGCAGCTTGGGGCTGCGCCCCCATACCTACTAAACCAGTGAGAAATTTCTGATACAAAATCAGTCCAGGGTGTGATCAACGACAGCAACACTTGCTGAAGAATCCTGGGATGCCGATACGAACGCCGTACCGATCGAAAAGATCATGGATAAACCCGAAGCGGCGATCGCAGCGATCAACAACGCCTGCATAAGTTTGTTCTGACCAGCAAGACCATCTTCTTGGTCGCTGATCATTTCGGTTCGTGCTGTGGTGCTCATTGGAAAATCTCCTTGCGGGGCTTTGGTGTGGTGTTGGTCCCGCATATGGACTCTCCAATATGATTTCTCACCTATCCACCCACTGAGATTGAGAACTCGGCAAACCCTTTCAGTTTGTACCGGTTGTACCGATTGGACTGGTGAACGACCCGCCACACCTCTTCTAAGAAAGCAAACCGGCAAGAACCCAAATTTACGGGCTTGGCCTGGGATTACCCGATGGAATCACTGAACGATGTGATAGACTGCACCAACACGAATGATCGAGAATATGGGAGATTTGCACCGATGGATGTCTTTGTAATAGAAGGTGGACGACAACTCGCCGGCTCGATCCGGATCAATGGGTCAAAGAACGCCGCCCTGCCCCTGATGGCCGCCTCGTTGCTCACCGACGAACCACTCGTCCTGAGCGATGTCCCAAATCTCTCCGATATCCGCAACATGACCCGACTGCTGGGCGAATTGGGCGTTGACAGCGACCTGGCCACCCCAGACCACGGCCCAGACCACAGCCAAAGCCATGGCCCAGACCACGGCCAAACCATCACCCACCGCGTCACCGACCCCACACAATCACACGCCCGATATGAAATCGTCCGCACCATGCGCGCCAGCATCAGCACCCTGGGCCCACTGCTTGCCAAACGAGGATACGCCCGCGTCTCGCTCCCAGGCGGATGCGCCATCGGCCAACGACCAGTCGACCTCCACCTGCGAGGACTCGAAGCACTCGGTGCCATCATCACACTCGACGGAGGCGACATCGAAGCAACGGCACCTGGAGGAGCACCTGACGGATCGGGCGGACGATTGATCGGAGCCCCAATCTTCCTGGGAGGCCCATTCGGATCAACCGTACTGGGCACCGCCAATATCCTCTCAGCCGCCACCTTGGCCAAAGGCACCACCACCATCGAATCGGCGGCGTGCGAACCCGAAATCGTCGATCTTGCCAACATGCTCAACGCCATGGGCGCCAAAATCACCGGCGCCGGCTCCCCACGAATCACCATCGTCGGCGTCGAAGCCCTCCATGGCACCACCCACCGCGTCATGCCCGACCGCATCGAAGCGGGCACCTACATGTGCGCCTCGGCCATCACCAACTCAAAGCTCACACTCCAGAACTGCCCACTCGATGCCATGATGAGCGCGATCGACACACTCGGGCACATGGGCATCCATATCGATGCCACCGGCTCCAACGACGATCCGATGCGCCGCACCTGCACAATCTCCACCTCCGGCACCATCAAACCCGTCCAAATCACCACCCAGCCGCACCCCGGATTCCCAACCGACCTCCAGGCCCAGTTCATGGCCCTGCTGTGCCTGTCCAATGGCAATTCGGTCATCACCGAAAAAATCTTCCCTGAACGATTCCTTCATGTCGCCGAGCTTACACGGATGGGCGCCCAGATTCATCGTCAGGGGGCCACGGCCGTCGTCACCGGGGTCAAGGAACTTACCGGGGCGCCAGTGATGGCCTCAGATCTCCGCGCCAGTGCGGGGTTGGTGATTGCAGCATTGGCCGCCAAGGGCACCACGGTCATCAACCGCGTGTACCACATTGATCGGGGGTATGAGCATCTGGAGAGCAAGTTGGCTGGGGTTGGGGCTTCGATTCGCCGGGCCGATGCTGAGGAGTTTGCCGACTCGATCGCCGCCCTCTAGGCGGTTTTCTAGGTTTTGTCTGACGGCTCGATCTTACCCTTCGTCGTCTTCGTCGAATCCGCGCCGGACCATTTCGCTCAGATACTCAAGACATGCCTTGGCATCATCACCATTACAGACGACTTCGATCTGGGTTCCTTTGGTTGCCGCCAGGAGCATCAGATCCATAACCGATTTTCCATCGGCGTCTTCTTCATTGGCTTTGACGCGGACCTCGGCGTTGAACTTCCCGGCCGCCATTGCAAAATCGGTCGCTGGACGGGCGTGGAGCCCGTAGCGATTGACGATTTTGAGTTTGGCCGAGCATAAGTTGGACACGCAGTTCTCCGTCATTTATTTTTCTATCTTCTTCATTCTTCTTCAACACAAGCACCACGCCGATGCGGGATGCTGCAGAATCAACACACTCTCTTCTTCTCTCACAAACGGGCTCGCTGATTCAAACGGAACCAGTCACGCCTCTCCGAGCCGATGGTGGTCGGCGTCATCAAGCAATGCCAGAACCTCATCGTTTCCCTGCGTTTGACGCATCGCCCTGCGAAAGGTCTCCTTAGAGAGATTCTTAAAAATCGTTTCCATGGCTTGGAGATGATCTTCGGGCTGATCGGCTGGGGTCAACAACATCACGATGGTGTACACAGGCAACTTGTCGCGGGATTCAAAGTCAATCCCCCGCTCACTGAGCCCAATCCCGGCGGCAAGTTTGGCGATCTTGGGATGCTTGATGTGCGGAACAGCAACTCCGTATCCAAATCCTGTGGAAGACTTGCGCTCTCGTTCGAGGATTTTGGCCAACAGCTCATCGCGGATGTCCGCTGGGGCGGCTCCGCTGGAAACCAGCAGATCGATCATTTCGGCGATCGCGCTGTCGCGGTCGGCCCCAGCTAGGGAACTGCATATGGCACTGGGTTGGATTATCTCGGTTAATTTCATACAAACCCCGTTTGAAGAATGGTTATACCATAGCCACAATCGTCCGATGAGGCCTCCAACAAACGACCTGATAGTGACTTATACCAAAACCCGCCGCTTATCGCACGGATTTGAGCTTTTCACGATGGTCATGGAGTTGCCGATCTGCTTTGGTGACGGCCTCGTCAATGACGCTGTACACATCAGGGCCCTCGGCTTTGGCAATAAAATCCTCATGCCGTTCGACATCCACCGTCAACTCCACCGCATACTGCTCCTTCGATGGGCTCTCCTTCCACACACGAAAGTCCATCTGCTGAACAAACCCCTTGTAAGTGTCGAGCTTTTCGGCCTTCTTTTCGGCGTGGAGACGGATTGGATCGGTGATTTCAAACTGACGCCCAATGATATTGATTCGCATGGAAGTTTCCCTTTGCACTAAGGGGAGCGCAAAAGCGCACCCGGTGTATGGAGTATTCTAGGGGATCACAGACCATCTGGCCCACCCCCCAACACAC
>JALSHW010000008.1 GCA_026982035.1 Phycisphaerales bacterium
GTCTAGTTGCGACTTGCTTTCAGGCCGGGGTTGATTACACTGGCGTCGAGGTCGTCGGCTGAGTATCTGCAGTTGCGACTTGCTTTCAGGCCGGGGTTGATTACACTTGCTTGGTGGACACGGATCGGTTGAAAATAGTTGCGACTTGCTTTCAGGCCGGGGTTGATTACACTTCTTCCCGCTGTAAGCACTGGTGAAACAAGGAGATAGGCCGAGTTGGAGTCAGAAGAGTTCGAGCTGAGCGGGTGGAGATTCGGGTGTTCTGCGCTTTTTTCCCCAGAAAATTCGCATCCGCTCGAACTGTTTATCAGTGATCGTGATGACACGGACCTCTCCTTCGGGTGGAACCGCTCGCTCGATTCGCGCAATATGCACGGCTGCATTTTCGCGGCTTGCACAATGACGAATATACACCGAATACTGCATCATTGCAAACCCATCTTTCAAAAGGACCTTGCGAAACTGGGCGTAGTGCCTGCGCCCGGCTTTGGTGTTGGTCGGAAGATCGAACATCGCAAGAACCCACATGAATCGGTATCCGCTGAATGCAGGCATGGATTACTCCGCCTCGTCGAACACTTCGACGGGGATGAGCAGTTCGGGCTTGCCTGTTGAATATGATTTAGCCAGTGAAGCGGCGTATCGAACCAGAGCCGCATCGAGCGGGCCAAGTGTTGGCTCAGTGCTCACTGGGGTGATGTTTACCGAAGCGGTGAGTGTCAGAAGCAACTCCGCTTTGGTTTCTTGGTCAAGGTATTGGCGTCCTGATTTGATGATCCGACGAACACGCCGATCAATCATCGGACGCAATGGTTCAATGAGATCATCAGCCAAGCAAAAAGCGTTCGATCGGTTGGCGTGATGAATCCCGATGGCGGGCATCAATCCGGCACCCACCAACGCGCGAGCAATCGCGGCCCGAAGCACGGTGTAGCCATAGTCGAGCAATGAGTTGTGCGGCGTACGCTCGCCGGGGGTTCGCTTGAACTTGAAATCCCTCTTGGGTGGAAACAGGGCTTGCCAATACACGCGGGCGGCTTGTGCTTCGACATTGGTGGTGTCGTTGGATTTGACTTCATGAACCATTTGCATCAGTCGGCGATGGGCAGGTGTGTCGGGAGCGAGATTCTCGGCTTGCGCTTTGATCTTGGTTTTGACCAGTGTTGTCCAGAGTTGTTTCTTGAGTACCTTCGAGCAGTCGATCTGATCTTGAATGCGCCAGATTTGTTCGGTGTGCGATGAGATCGGGAGCATGATGGCGGCGGGGAGGTGGTCATTGCCGCACACAACGAGGGCTGCTCCATGTTCCGCCAGTGTCGCGAGTGCGGCATGGGTGTAAGTCACCTCGCGGTGATCGACGACAACCAGCCCGAGGTCTTCGCAGGCGATTCGTTGACGCATTTCAAGATCACGCCGAGATTGACCATCGCGGATGATGAGCAACTGGTTATTCTCGATCGCAAGGTGCGCACGCTCGGCACTGATTTCGATGGTTCGTCGGGCCATGACGAAGTTATCGGCCAGTACGGAAAGGCAAATCAGTCTGAATCAGTCATTGGCCCAGCGGATTTGTCCTACGGGCGTGACGGTGACCTTTCGGGCGTTGAATTTGTGCATATTTGCTGGAGAAACATAGAGATTGAGCGGCTTGAGATCGCCAGCCGTTCGAGCATCTGTGTGTAGTTTGTAATATAGTCGGCAATTGCCTTGATCCATTTTCCTCACCACACACAGAATCCGTCCCAGCTCACCTTTGGGATCGTCAATCTCGAAGAGTTCGCCGATCGACAGACTCATCACGAACTTGCCAGCATCGGTATCGGATTGATCGACGAGTGGGAGTGACTTGCCGTTGATTTTGGTACGGCCACGCACGGCGGCATCCCACATGGTGGTCACTTCGCCGATCCATGTTGGATTCCCTTTCTTGTCGGTTGATTCTCGATAGGTGATGTGGTGGTTGTTGCCTGGCTGGGTGAAATGGAACTCGCGGCGGTTGCTGACTTGGCGGAGTGTGGATTTGTTTTCGAGGAGCCGGACTCGTTTGATTGGCACGCCGCTGGGCATGGTGGGGGCGTTGTCGCCCTCGAAACACCCTTTGGGATACGCCGCCTTTGCGAATGGATCGACATCCATGCCCCTTAGGTGGTTAGCAAGAATCTCACGGATGCCCTTGTCGCGGACTTTGGCCAGATGCTTGGCATTCTTGACCTCGGCGATGACTTTCCGCCGAACAAATGTGCCGGGATCTTCTGTCCAGTCCTTGGCGTGCATCCGGTTGATGCCATGGCCAACACTTCCCGGTTTGATACGGTGTTCGGGATCATCGCCCTTGAACTTCTGGGTTGGGCCATAGAAGGTATCCTCGTGCAGAGCACCAGAAAGCCGGCGGAGTACCCTGTGCGAAACCGTGATGTTCTTGACCGATTGTTCGGCTTGCTGTCGCAGATCAGGCCACGGGCACAGTTGCCCATCGCCTCGAGATTTGGCGAAGCGTTGGATGCGTGCTTGGGTAATCAATGCGATCGTGATGGCATCGACGGCATGGTGTCGATGGTCGGCACGGGTCTTCTCGCCGTCGTCAGAGAGGATATTGTTGAGTTTCCATCGTCGGCGGAGTTCTGCGGTCATCGAGCCGCGAGGCATGACCATCTTGGCACCGAGGCATTGGAGATACTGGGTCACGCATCGAGAAATGTATTGGGTATCGACGAGTTGGCGAGCGACGAACTGATCGAGTTCGAGTTCTTTCTGAGTGAATCGGCGATACTTGTAGTTGCCGAGTTTCCATGCTCGAAAGCAGACCTCGTCGTACTTCTCAGGATCAGAATCAGCAAGCCATTCATACGGTGTTTTATCACCTTTGTCCGCGTTTTCATTCCTGAACACCACAACCTTATTGGCCATCGAATCATCGAGCGATCGCCAGCGAGGAAGGATGTGATCGACATCGGTGGCATCGGAGAGCATTTGCTTGAACGAAATAGATTCCCCAGAATACACACAAGTCCGATTCTGTTCGTCCCAGAGTAGGTATTTATTGATCTTGCTCCGCGTCACCTTGTCGCCCGCCTTGGCGATTTCATCGCCAGCGTGTTCGCGTATCTTCCTCCGCTTGGCATTTTCAAACCGAATCTCTTTGCGTTTCTCGAACGAGTTCTTTGTTTCACGCGCCAGTTCAACATGAATTCGATCGAATGGTTTCTCATCGTTCTGCGTTCGATCTTTACAGTGTTCACGGATGATGGCGTTGACCGTCTTGCGCACTTCTACAAGGGCTTGACGGACAATCGGATTGGGTAGGTCAGGGGATTCGGGGAGCAATGTTTGCTGGTCAATCACCTGCTCGTCCGGGCGAAGATACCCGGCGGCATGGAGCGCCGAGTCAGATTCATCATTGCCCATATAAAACTTGCCCTCTTCAAGATATGGCAAGAGTTTCTTGATGACATACTTCGAGTGGTTGGCATAACTGTCAGGAAGGTGCGCCCCGCTGGCACGCTCGGCTTGCTCGTGGTCAAGCCCGCATTGGTTGACGAGTGCCGAGATCGCAACATCCTCGCGATCTTCCTCGATCAGAATCTTGACGATCCGATCTTTGATTCGATCATCAATATCCCAGTAGCCCTTGCCAAGAACATTCTTTCCTGAGAGTGTCGCATCTGTAAAGTGCCCCTGGAGTTTGTCGCGTCCGCCGCCATCGTCTTTCTCAAAGTTGAACCGGACATCTTCGGCAAACTTGAGTTTCTTGCGGATCTGATCGAATGTTCTTGATTTTCCTGTTGAGAGATAGTCGATGGTGATGGCTCGTTCTTCGGGAGAGAGTCGCCGCTCTTCGCCGGTTGAGCGGTCGACGATCTTAAGGTTGTTCACTTCTTGAACAATGCGGAACCGTTGGGCAGCCCGATCAGCAATAGGGCACCGCTTGAGCCGTCGTTCGAGATCACAACTCCCGATGACACTTTTAGGCCAATACATTTTCCGTTGAAAGAAAATTCGCCGATGAATCCGATCGTGAACATCATCACTGAGCAGCTTCGGGTGGTATGCCCGTTGTTTTTCAAACACCGTCTCGAACTCATGTTCGTACATATCGCGCCGGGTGTGCCGATTGCGGATGCCCTTTGGCTCGTCTTCAACCGACTCGATCTCTCCTGTGCCGATCTTATAAAGATACTCCCCAAGCGTTCGGCACTGGGTATCTTCGATCCGCCCAGCCAATGCACTGATCTCGGCAAGCATCCCTTTGGTCTCGCTTGCCTTCGCTTTATCCGTCTTGCGATTCGACAGGAACCCTCGCCGTTGATTCAAATGAATCAATACCCGCCCGATCTCATACGCCGAGAGGTGTTCATCGAGTGCCTTGGCTCGAAGTGGGTACGGATTCATCCCGATCACTTCTTCAAACTCGGCTTCATCCGTAGGCAGCAACCCAACCGATTGCAGATACCGAATCAAGAACCGCTTACGCCGAGATCGCCGGGCAATCTGTCGGCGGGCACCGCGAGACTCCCGCCGAGCCTGCGTCTTGGATTGCTCGCCCCCCTGCTGATCCCGATCCACCCCTTCGGGGAAGATTCGCACGCCCGATGCAATGATCGTGCCAGTTTTCCCTGAATCATCAAGGACAGTCCAACCGATGGAAGCAGTGCCGATATCGAGTCCCAATGTCCGCATGTTCGTACTCCGTTCAGAATGGAGTGTGTGCCCTTGATCCTTTGTGTATCAAGGGTTAGAATGGAGCCGATGGGATTCGAACCCACTACCTGCGAAATATCAGCTCGCCGCACATCCATTGTGCCTCGACCCCGAATAGGCCTTCCTCACGCAACGAGGAAGGCTTTTTTGAGCCTAGGCGAGGCACTTTAGGAATTCAAACAGTTTCCTAGATTTAAGTTGACAAAAACGACTTTGTACCTACACTATACACATAGGTATCAGCGCGCGGCACAAAATTGGTTGTATGACCGATGCCGCAACATACTGAAATCTAGCTGCGACTTGCTCCCATGCCGGGGTTGATTACACCAGCGGGGCAGAGGTCGCTCGCAGGTCTTCTTCTCAGAATACGGGAAGAGGCACCCTTGACAAGCCATCAATCATCATGTATCCTCAGTATAGTGTAATCAACCCCGGTCTGTGAGTCTTGTCGTAACAAGATGAGTCCTTCGGGACAACATTCGCAGGCCACGCTCTAAGGAGCGACCAGCCGACCACATTGAAAGATGCCGTCGGCCTTTTTTATGCGATGCCAGAAAATAAAACAAGCCATGACGCGATGCCAGGGCTTGTTTCCCAAAAATGGAGCCGGGGGGAATCGAATGGTCGACGAGTTTACTATTCTCCGGGGAAAGTGGCGTATTCTACAGAGCGCGCAGCGCCTGTCGCAGCGCGAGAGCTTTGGGTTTAAATGAGCGTGAGATTGGCAAGATTCCAGCAGCGGATTTGCTAGAAATCTTCGCCCGCGAGGCCACGGGTGGCCCGTGTCCGCGTTCAGTGGCTGAGGTTGGGGCCGGTCGGAAGTAATTAGTTCTGGCTCTCGGCGTAAACCTTCAAATTATTTGAGGGTTTATGGCGAATATGTGTAAAAGTGTCAGCTTGTACAAGAACGAGTCGATATGTTTACACATGGCTTCACATGACCCAGCCCAGACCGCCCTCGATATGGCCCATCGCCAAGGCATGATTCGCCTCCGTGATGCAATGGAGCTGGGGATTCATCCCGAGGTGCTTCGTCGGCTCACAGACCAAGGAAAACTCATCAAGATCGCCCGAGGCACCTACGCCCTTGTATCAGCAGATATCTCGACGCATCATGATCTTGCGATTGCATCAGCACGGGTGCCCAGCGGAACAGTGTGTCTGCTCTCGGCGCTGTCATATCACGAGATCGGGACGCAGTTGCCTCATGAAGTCTGGATGATGATTGATCGTCGATCTCACAAACCAAGGATTGATCAGCCTGCGATGCACTTTGTTCTGGCGTCTGGGCCTGCACTTACGCTGGGGATCGAAGAAGTCGAGGTTGATGGCGTAGAGGTACGGATCTTCGATCCCGCCAAAACAGTGGTGGATTGTTTCCGGTACCGTCGGCACATCGGGCTTGAGGTTGCCATCGAGGCACTGCGTGAAACCCTCAAGCATCGCCGGGCAACACCGAGCCAGATTGATGAGTACGCCCGGCAGTGTCGTGTTGCCTCGGTGATCCGGCCATACCTTGAGGCCATGGCATGAGCACGCAATGCAATCCACACAGTGACGGGCTTGCCCATTCCATCAAACAACGGCTCCTGAACTATGCTCGTCAACGGGACGAGGTCTTCAATATGGTCTTGATACGGTTTGCCGTCGAACGCTTGCTGTATCGTTTGACGCAGAGTCCGCACGCTGATCAGTTTGTGCTCAAAGGGGCAATGTTGTTCGCATCCTGGGCGGACAAGCCACATCGCTCTACGCAAGATGTTGATCTGCTTGGTTTTGGTGATCCCTCGATGGATCGTCTCATGGCTATTTTTTGCGAGGTTTGTGTCACCAATGTTGAGCCGGACGGGTTGGTGTTTGATTCCGAGTCTGTCCGTGTTGAACCGATCCGAGAGGACGCGGTTTATGACGGGCATCGTGTACAAATGACAGCGTTCTTGGGGAATGCCCGCATACCGATCCAGGTTGATGTTGGCTTTGGTGATGCCATCACGCCCGGCCCGTGTGATATGGTCTTCGGCCCAATACTCGATCTGCCCGCTCCCCAACTGCGTGCCTATCCACCCGAGACGGTGATTGCTGAGAAACTCGATGCCATCGTTGTGCGTGGTATGGCCAATAGCCGAATGAAGGATTACTACGATGGCATCGAGTTTCTCAGCAATCA
>JALSHW010000009.1 GCA_026982035.1 Phycisphaerales bacterium
CAAGCCGACCAATGACTCGTTTAAGTTTGATGGGCGGGAAATACGGGGGATGGTCAAGGCGATTTGGAACTCGAAGAACTTTGATGACCACATTGATACGACCACAGCCGGGATGCACCGGGTTGGGGTGGTGCTGGACAAGACGAATTTTTATTCGGAGATGGGCGGGCAGGTGGCTGATGTTGGGGAGTTGCGGTGCGTCAAAAATGGCGGGGTGTTTAAGGTTGAAGATACCAAGAGTTTTGGGGGGTTTGTGCTGCATATTGGGCGGATGAGTAAGGGGAAGATTTCGTGCCATGATGATGTGGTGTGCCATCTTGATGGGCGGCGGCGGGAGAAGGTGGCGTCGAACCATACGGCGACGCATCTTTTGAACTTTGCGTTGCGTGAGGTGCTTGGGGACAGCGTGGATCAGCGGGGGTCGCTGGTGAATGATGAGAAGTTGCGGTTTGATTTTGTGCATAATTCGCCTGTTTCGGCTGAGGATATTGAGAAGATTGAGGGGATTGTGAATCATCAGATCGAGCAGAATTTGACGGTGTATGGGGGGCTTGCGCCGCTGAGTAAGGCCGAGGATATTGCGGGGTTGCGGGCGGTGTTTGATGAGACTTATCCTGATCCGGTGCGGGTGGTGTCGATTGGGATTGAAGTGGAGCAGTTGATTGGGAATCCGGGCAATGATGCTTGGAAGTCGGCGTCGATTGAGTTTTGTGGGGGGACGCATGTGGAGACGACGGGGGTTGCCAAGCACTTTGCGTTGACGGTTGAGGAGGGGATTGCTAAGGGGATTCGGCGGATCACTGGGCTGACGGGGGCGGCGGCGATGGAAGCCAACACAGCGGCTGATGTGTTGGAAGAGCGGGTCAAGGGGTTGGGCTCGCTTGAGTTTGGGAAGTTGAAGGAGGCGTTTCAGTCGGTGGGCCATGATGTGGATTCGATGGAGTTGCCCGCGGCGAAGAAGCATGCGCTGCGTGAGCGGTTGGGCTCAGTGGCGAAGAAATTGAAGGAAGCGTCCAAGGCCGATGCGGCGGCCAAGGCCGGTGAGGCGCAGAAGATGGCCCAGGGGATCGCGACGGCGGCGGCGGGGTCGAGTGAGGATATTGTGATTGCGACGCTGGATTTGGGGTCTGATCGCAAGTCGTTGGAGGCGGCGGTGGCGACGATTGCCAGGGCGGTGCCGAGTAAGGCGGTGATGGTGTTTTCTGCGGATACTGAGAATGATCGGGTGGCGGTGATGGCTTCGGTGAGTGAGGCGATGATTGGGCGGGGTTTGAAGGCCGGGGATTGGATTCGGGAGACGACTTCGGTGATGGGTGGGAAGGGTGGAGGCCGGCCGAACTCGGCTCAGGGGTCTGGGACGGATGTTGGGAAGATCAAGGAGGCGGCTGAGCATGCTCGGAGTTGGGCGTTTCGGCAGATTCAGGGGTAGATGATGGATCCAGCACCTGAAATACCGGATGAGTTGAAGATGGATGAGGACCCAGTGGCTCCGTATGTGGAGCCCAGTGCTGCTAAGCGGCGGGCCAATCGGACTCGGCAGGCCAAGGCGTGGTCGATTGCGCTTGATCCGGTGTATGGGTTGATTGGGATGGGGCTGCTGGGGTATGGGATTGATGCTTGGGCGGGAACGGGGAAGTTGTGGACGACGATATTGGCGTTGACGGGGCTTGTGGGTGGGTTTTACCTGTTTATCAAGGAAGCGATGAAGCTCAATAGGGAGCAAATCCGGAGTTCAAATCGTACGGATGGGGATCCGAATACTTGAATAGCCAGTGGGGGTGAAAATGGGTGGAAGAATGGGTTGAAAATTTGGTCTTTTGCTCGCCGATTGGGTGAGGGAACGCTATCCTTCTGCCCCCCTGTAGGGTTCATTCCTTGGTTCTTTGTCTGGACACCATGACCGATACACCGTCACAACAACAGCAGCATCCTCAACTCAGGCCTGTTGGCTTGCCGATCCTGAAAATGGCGGCGATGAGTGTGGTGGCGTGTGTGGTGATTGGGTTTGCTGGTGGTTGGGTGGGGACGACCAAGGGGTTGCCGATGTCTGATGGGCTTTGGTCGATCGGGGCGGTGCTGCCTGGGATTATTTTGACGCTGATGACGCTCAATATGCTGCCTGCTCGTTCGGCGGGTTTGTGGGCGGTGCCGGTCTTGGCTGGGACGATGATTCGGGTGGGGATTGTGATTGTGGTCGGGTTTGGGATATTCCTGAGCTTTGATCCATCGAAGAATGTCTTTTTGTTGACGCTGTTGATGTCGGTCCTTGCGGTGCTTGTGATTGATGTGATGATGGTGTTGTCTTTGATTAAATCGGTTGAAGAACACTCAGTGGAGCGTGCATCAACGGTGCTTGCTTCGGAGGGTCGGATATGAGTTTGAGTCTTACGCTTGCTGCGGATCCTGTGCAGCATGTGATCAATCATAAGTTTATTGTCAGCGAGAATGGGTACTGGATTTGGTCTGCGATTCAGACCAATATGGTGCTTGTTTCGGCGGTGATGATTTTTGTTGGTCTTTTTGTTGCCAAGTCTGTTGCCACTGGCGATGAGGGGCAGGGGCATGGTCGATGGGTGACGAATAATCGCTTTGCTCATATGATTGAGGTGATTTGCGATTATCTTCGTGAGAACACGGTTCGGCCAATGATTGGCGAGCGGACCAACGCGATGATGCCGTTCTTGTGGACGATCTTCTTCTTTATCTTGGCCAACAACTTGCTTGGGTTGATCCCGATTATTGATCTCCACAACATTCTGGCTGGCACGATGGCTCCTGAGATGCTTGCTCAGCACAAGGCCTTTATTGGTGGGACGGCGACGCAGAGTATTTGGGTGACGGGTGCTTTGGGCTTGATTGCTGCTGTGGTGATCAATCTTGCTGGCGTGAAGGAACTTGGCTTGGCTGGGTATTTGAAGCACTTGACTGCTGGTGCCCCGATCTTTGTGTGGCCGATTATTATTCCGATTGAGATTCTTGGCACTGTCATCAAACCGGCGGCGCTCACGATTCGTTTGTTTGCCAACATGACCGCTGGGCATATTCTGGTGGCGGTACTGATTGGATTCGTTGCCACGGGATTCACAAATGACAACCCGTTGCTTGGGTTCCCGATTGGTGTGGCGTCGTCGCTTGGTGTGATTGCGATTTACTTCCTTGAGTTGTTTATCGCGTTCTTGCAGGCGTATGTGTTTATGTTCTTGACGACCGTGTTCATCTCGTTGCTTTCGCATCATGATGACCACGATCATGAAACTTCGCATGAGATCGCTGAAGCGTTTCTTGCGTGATTGAAAATAGTTCGGCCTTTGGCACCGCGGGGAGGCGCCTTGGGCCATTGCGATCCGAGTTGGATCGACAGTGGATGCTCCCCGCAGTTCAATGGTACAGGCCGAATACTTAGACATCGGCTTTTGAAAGGAATCGGATATGAAACTCATCACGAAAATCGCTCTAGCCGCTGGCGCAGTTGCACTTCTAGGCCCTTCTGCAGTTATTGCACAAGATGCTCTTAGTGCGGCTACCGAAGTGACGCCCGAACTCGAAGCAGCACGACAGTTTGCAATCGACAATGCAAACACCGGCATGAAGGGTGTTGGCAAGGGTCTGGCTGTGATTGGTGCTGGTCTTGCTGTCCTTGGTGGCGGCCTTGGCATTGGTGCAGTCGGCAAAGGTGCCGTCGAAGCCATTGCTCGTCAGCCAGAAGCTGCGGGCCCTATTGGTATGAACATGATCTTGGCGGCTGCACTTATTGAAGGTGCAACCCTCTTTGCGATCATCGTTGCGTTCCTCGCCTGATCGGACGAAAATAACTATACCCAAAGCGTGTCTGAAACACGGCACGCTTTGGTTTCCTGAACACTTGGAGATTTTGCGATGAACCGATTCGCTTCGTTTACTGTCTTTGCTGCTTTGGCCTTTGTGTCGACCGCCTCTTCTGTGGCGGTGGCCGCTGCTGAAGCCAATCCGATCGCCAAGCCCAATGAAGGGTTTGCTGCGGGCGTGACGGCGCTTGTGCTGTTTACGATTGTCTGTGCGATTCTCTCGGTTGCTGTGTGGCCCAAGATTGTCAAGGGGCTTGATGAACGCAATGAGAAGATCAAAGGCGAGATCGCTGCGGCTGAGGATGCTCGCAAGCAGGCCAAGGAAGCTCTCAATGAATATGAGAAGAACCTTGCCGATGCACGGGCACAGGCCCAGCAGATGCTCGAAGAAACCAAGGCGACTCAGAACGAGTTGGCTGCACAGCTCAAATCGAAGGCCGAAACCGAACTCAATGAGATGCGTGAGAAGGCCAAGGCCGACATCGAATCGGCCAAGAAGCAAGCACTCGATGAGCTTTACAGCCAGTCGGTGAATCTGGCGACTGTGATGGCGGGCAAAATCCTCCAACGCGAAGTGTCGGTCAACGACGAGCAACGCTTGATGGAAGAATCACTGGCAGAACTCAAGACCGTCAACTCGTAAACCTTTGGTGGAGAATGAATCATGCCTTTGATTGAAACAAAGCCCGATGCCCTTGCCAAGGTCTATGCCCATGCGGTGTTTGATGTGGCTGAGGTGACCGATGGAACCAGCCCTGAGGATGTGCTGGGACAACTTGAAGATTTGCTGGAGATTGCTCGTGACAATCGGGGGTTCAATGAACTGCTGGCTTCGCGGTTGATTGAAGCCCAGCAACGAGACGCTTCGCTGGTTCGGATGCTTGAGGGCAAGTGCGATCGGTTGACGGTCAGTTTCTTGCGTCAGCTCAATGCCAAGGGGCGTTTGGGACATTTGATTCCGATTGTTGGGGCTCTTGATGAGCTTGTTCAGGAACGGTTTGGTCGGATTGAGGTGGATGTGTTTACGGCGTCGCCGATGTCGCCTGAGGGGTTGGATTCGATTAAGCATCAACTCAATGAATCGTTGGGTAAAGAGGTGATTATTCATCCGTATACGGATTCGGACATGCTTGGTGGGATCAAGATTCGGATGGGTGATCAACTCATCGATGCTTCTGTTCAGGCGGATTTGCGGTCGCTGCGGGACAACCTGCTCAAGGGTGGTGGCGCGAAGGTTCGTGGGCGGTCGGGCGACATGCTTGACGGCTGATTGATTTGGTAGAAGGAAGAATGGGCCGTGACCTTTGGGTTGCGGTTTTTTTATTGGGTTCTTTGATGGGCAGCCCCTAGAATGGCGCGTATGAAAGCATCACCATTTGGAGGTTCATGATGGCCAAGCAAACGATTGAGAATACTGATGTTGCTGGTAAGCGGGTTTTGATTCGGGTGGACTTTAATGTGCCGCTCGATGGAGCGAGTATTACTGATGATCGGCGGATTGTTGCGGCGTTGCCGACGATCAAATCGGTGCTTGATCGTGGGGGCAAGGCGATTTTGATGTCGCATCTTGGGCGGCCTGCTGGGAAGGGATTTGAAGAGGCGTTTTCGATGGGGCCTGTTGCCAAGCGGCTTGGAGAGTTGCTTGGCAAAGAGGTGCTGATTCCTGCCAAGAACTGTAAGGATGAGGCGATTGGGGTTGCGGTTGATGCGATGAAGGATGGGGATGTGATTCTGCTTGAGAATTTGCGGTTTCATGGGTGTGAGAAGCGGGGTGAATCTGAGTTTGCCGGGCAGCTTGCGTCACTTGGGGATGTGTATGTCAATGATGCGTTTGGGACTTGTCATCGGGAGCATACTTCGATGGTGGGTGTGCCTTTGGCGATGGGGAGCAAGCCCAAGGTTGCGGGGTTTTTGGTTGAGAAGGAGATTGCGTATTTGAATGATGCGCTGGCGGATCCTGGTCGGCCTTTTACGGTGATTTTGGGTGGGGCCAAGGTGAGTGATAAGTTGCCTGCGATTGAGAACTTGTTGCCCAAGTCGGATCATATTTTGATTGGGGGGGCGATGGCGTACACCTTCCTCAAAGCACTTGGGCATAAGGTGGGGACTTCGATTGTGCAGGAGGAGATGCTCGGTGAGGCCAAGCGGATTATTGATTTGGCGGCTGAGTCCAAGACTGATTTGCACTTCCCGGAGGATCATATTTGTTCGACGGTGTTTGCTGAGCGGACGGGGGATATTGAGGTGTTTGATGATCAGATCAAGGATGGGTTTATGGGGCTTGATATTGGGCCTAAGACGACGGCTCGGTACAGCCAGATTATTAAGGGGTCCAAGACGGTGATTTGGAATGGACCTATGGGGGTGTTTGAGTGGATGCCGTTTAAGATGGGGACCAAGTTGATTGCCGAGGCGGTGGCCGATGCGACCAGTGAGAACGGTGCGGTGACGATTGTTGGTGGCGGGGATTCTGCGGCGGCGGCGGATATCTTTGGGGTGGCGGATCGGTTGTCGCATGTTTCGACTGGGGGGGGGGCTTCGCTGGAGATGCTTGAGGGGAAGCGTTTTAAGGCCGTTGAGTTGTTGGATGATGGGTAAGTTTAGGTCGCTTCTGACGGCTCCAAGCGGTTGATAATTGGTGGCCCGGTTCGCCGAACCGGGTCTTCTTTTTCGATTACATTGCACAACAAAGAACCCGGGCACACCAAAGAACCCGGCTCGGCGAGCCGGGCCACCGGGATCCGAGCCATTAAACATGGCCTAGCGGCGGTCGAAGAGGCGTTCGAGTTCTTCGATGGTGAGGCGGACGGTTGTGGGGCGGCCGTGGGGGCAGGAGGCGGCTCGGTCGGTGGTGTCTCGCAGGGCGATGATTTCGTTGAGTTCGGTGTCGGTGAGTGTGTCGCCTGCTTTGATGGCGGCTTTGCAGGACATCATGTCGAGGATTTCGTGGAGGGCTTCTTCTTTGCTTGGGACGAAACCCTCGCGTTCGA
>JALSHW010000010.1 GCA_026982035.1 Phycisphaerales bacterium
CCCAACCCCCACCTTGACGCTCAACTCATCCCCATCAACCAACGACCGCAAAAAATACGGATGATGCCCAACCCCCCCAGGCATCGGCCCATCCCCCAGATTCGTCAAATCCAAATCAATCTCAACCATCCCCTTCCCAATCTCCACCCGAAACACCGCCCCGAACGCAAACGGAAAGTTCACTCCATCCACCAGCCGAGAGTCAAACACAAACCGCCCCGTATAAGGCGACCGATCCGCAATCGCCCACCCATGATCCCGCCCAACCCCATGAATCGCCGACCCATCGGGATGGTTGGATTCCAACTGATGTTCCGCTCCCTCAAACACAAATCGACCACCCTTGATCCGATTTGTCCAAGGCACCATCAAAAAACTTCCCGTCCCATCAGCCCCAGACCGAAGCACATCAAACCACTCCCCAGCAAGCCCACAAATCTCCAAAGAATCAATCCGACACCCATGCGTCGGATCAATCACCACCCGGATCGTTTCATTGGAAAGCTCAATCGTGGACATGATCCAACTCTAGCCCGGAATCATGATCGGACCCTCCAATCAAGTCCGATTACCAATCCCTCTCACCCAGCCCGAACAGATGGTCCATCCGGCCGACCCAACATGACGAAACTTGCGCATTTTCCGACAAGATATCCAAGACTCCTTGTAGCCACCCGATGAAGGCACATGGAACTCAACCCAAACAGCAAACGGGTTGATCCATGCAAGGGTCGGTCAACAGATATTTGGGACAGACACTTGGGACAGGCAGTAGGGACCGGGAGGATACAAATCGATGAGCAACAACGAACAACAATCATCACACAAAACCGGGCGCCTGACCTCTCGAAACAAAGGCAAGCCCCTCGATGCCCAGTCCCCGGAACTCAAACCCAAGAAAGACTCCGACGAAGTCCTCGGTGCCATCGCAGGCGTCGAAAAACAACTCGAAGCCCTCCGAGACGCCCACGAAGAACAACGCAAAATCTCCGCAGAACTCGCCAGCCGCCGCGCTCAGATCGAAGAAACCGCCGAGCAGATCGAAGCCAGAGAGTCCGAACTCTCCACCCTAGAAGTCGAACTCGCCGAAATGCGCCAAGACCTCGAAGATCGAGAAGCCGACATCGCCCAACGCGCCTCAGGCCTTGAACAACGCGAATCACAACTCGCCCAACATGCTGAATCCGTAGAAGGGCTCGAAGCCGTCGTTGAATCCAAGTCCAAAATAATCGACCAACGCATCGAAGAACTCGACAAGCAACTCCAAGGCATCTCCACCCGTAAGGAAGAATTGGCCAAACTCGAAAAACAAGCCAAAGAACGCATCGAAACAGATCGCAAACTCGAAACTCAACTCGTCCAGCTCACCGAAGACCTCGAACAAACCAAAGCCCAACTCACAGGCCGAGAAATCGAACTCAAAGAACGCGCCAAAGTCATCGAAGACCTCGCCATCCAAGCAGGCCGACTCGAAAAACAAATGGCCGACCTCTCCACCAAATCCAAAACCGACGAAGATGAATCCCTCAAACTCGTTGACGAGATGCAAAACCAGCTCGACGATGCCCTAGAAAAAATCAAAGACCACGACCAAGCCATGAAGCGTGCTCTGGCTCGCATCGACGAACTCGAAGCCATCTCCAAATCCCGCGCCGACGATCTAAAAAAAGCCACAGACACAATCTCCAAGCTCGGCTCTGTTGAAAAATCACACGCCAAATCCATCGATCAAATCACCCAACTCAAAAACCAACTCAAGGACACCCAGTCCAAGTTCCAAGACGCTCAAAATCAACTCTCCAACGCACCGACCAACGATCAAATCAGTGAAATCCAGATCAAGCTCGACCAATCCACCGAACAACTCGCCAAAGCCAAATCCCACGCCTCCGATCTCCAAAAACAACTCGATTCAGTCGGCAAGTGCGCAACCGAAGAAGTCGAATCCTCCAAAGCCCAAATCGCAAAACTCACAGACGAACTCAACAAAGCCAAGTCCGAGCTCAACAATGCCAAGGCCAGCCGAGACCAAATCCAAAAAGACCTCCAAGCCAAACTCGACCAAGCCCTCAAATCCAGCAAGGACCTCCAAAACTCCTCAGGCACGCACCAAACCCAGATCAAAGATCTCCAAACCAAGCTCGCCGACCGCGATGCGCAGGTCGCCAAAATCCGCGCCAAGTACGATGAACTCTCCGACCAAATCCTCACCGAGCAAACCACCGCCCAAGAAGCCCAAGCCCAAATCGAACAACTCAGCAACATGCTCGACGCCTCGGCCGCCCGCGAAAAAGAACTCACCCAAGACATCGCCGATCTCAACGAACTCCTTGAAAAAGCAGAAACCGAAGGGTCTACAAAATCCGACGAGTGGACCGTCGCCCGCAAAGAACGCCTCACCCGCGTCAAGTCCATTTTGCGTACACAATCCGACAAAATCCGCCGCGCCACCGAAGCCCTCCGCGACCGCTACGACCAGTGCGAAAAAGTCCTCCTCAAACGCGCCGAACTCGTCGAGGCCTACCAAGCCGTCGCCGACGCCCAAGCCAAACTCGCCAAACGCGAAGCCCGCTCAGGCACACTTCTAGGGCTCTCAGGACTCGGACTCCTCCTCATGATGATCGCCGGGCTCAGCTGGTTCGTCGCAGGCCAAGTCGCACCAGGCACCTACGCCTCCCGCGTCACCCTCACCGCAAAAGCAGGCGAACGCGTCCTCACCACAGAAGACATCGCCTCATGGCAAGGCTATGTCGAACAACTCATCACCGACCCACAGTTCGTCGAAAAAGCAGCCCACCGCATGAAACGCCGAGGCATCCAAGAACTCGCCATCGCAGGCAACCTCAGCGCACACATGAGCGAATCCCTCGACATCATCAGCGCAGAACCAGGCAAAATCGAACTCGAATACCGAGGCGGCGGAGCAGCCAAAACCCAACGAATCCTCGACACCTACGCCCTGACACTCACCGCCCAAGCAAACGCCGCCCGCGCCCGGCGCATCGACGGGGCCCTCACCTCCATCAGTCAAAACGCCTCCGTCGGAGAAGCCCCCCTCGATACCGCCCGCATCGAAACCGCAGGCATGATCTTCGGTGGCTCCTCACTGGCAACCCTCACCTTCGGAGGAATCTTCTGGAGACGACTGGCCAAAGTCAAAGCAAACTTCGAACGCGACTCCCGTGTCGAACCACTCTTCGACGAAGACTCCTGGCAAGTCGACGGCAAAGACGCCTAAGCCGTCAGGTACGGCCTAAGCCAAGAAACAACCAACCAAGAAGCAACCAACTCGGACACCAACGCAAACCGCCGCACCCATTTCAGAGTGCGGCGGTTGAAATTTCCCACGAAGCCCAAGAGAGAGAGAGGGCGTAATTTGTTCAACCACTTGTGCTCAATCCTTACAGTTCAGAATCCACACTCGTCATCAATGGCTCAGCATCCTCGATCGCATCAGTCATCCCCTGGTAAATCGCCAACCGACGATCACTCTTAAGATTCACCTGCACTTCAAAGTCCTCAAGCTCACCCTCAGAAGAGAAAGTCGCAACCTCGCGGACGATGTTGCCATCTTCGTCAAGCACCACCAAGCGGTACGGATTCTCTTCGCTTGCTTTCATATTCTTGACAAACAATCGAGCCGAATCCCAATCCGGGTTGTACCACACCGAAGCCATCGAGGCCGACGCCCCATTGGACGACACCATCGAAACCCGCTCGGTCGTCGAGTCAAACAAAGTGGACTCCAAGAACTCAGCCCCGATGCTGTTGTACATCTGGCTCAAAAAGACATCAGGAGACATCTGGCTGTAGGCCTGGTTGTTGTTGGTCCATACGACACTCAACGCGATCGTCGCGGCCGCAAACCCGATCGTCGATGCACGCCACAAACGATGCACCCGTGGGGTCGTCGATAATTTCGGCTGTGCCCGACGCGACGATTGGGCCGCTACAGGTGTCTGAGAATCAATCCGGCCAGCAATCGCCTGTGTCGCAACAATCGGTGCCGCAACTGAACCAGCCGCGATCCGTTGATCATTCTCCTGCTCACGCATCGCAGCACGCACCGCAGAAATCACCAACTCACGAAGCGCAGGGTCCGGCTCATTGCTGGGCATCAGATCACCAAAGTCGCTCATGCGAAGTGCTTCTTCACGCACCAGCAACTGCACCGATGCCGGGGCCGCCTCAAACGCGGCTTCAAAAGCGACGATCTCGTGGTCCTCGAGCAAACCAAGGGTGTGGAGCATGGTGTTTTCGATGAGTTGTTGAGTGTTCATGAGGATACTTCTTCTTCTGTGCGTTCTCGAAGCCGAACGAGTGCTCGGCTCAACGCGGATTTAATCGTCCCCAAAGGGGTATCGAGTTCTTCACTAATCTGTCGCAAGGTCTGACCGCCCAGATACGCACGCATCACGACCGTGCGTTGGAGATCAGGCAGGGTGTCGACGCGAATCATCAACGCCCGAAAGTTCTCATCTCTTTCCATACGGGCAGAGATTTCTTTGGTTGCAGGCGTATGCCGACCATTTCCATTGGCACCCGTACTCCCATCGTCAAACAACGATGTCTTGATCCGGGCACGCTTCCGACGCAACTTATCCACAAGATGTCGTCGAGTCAGCAGCATCACCCAGGTCACCAACGCCGCTTTTCGAGGATCGTACCGATCCGCCGTCTTCCAAAGCCGGACAAAAATCTCCTGCACAGCATCATCGGCCTCATCCCGCGTCGGGAGCGACTGGATCGCCATACGAAACACCAACGACCCAAATCGGTCATAGAGTTCACCGATACCGGCTTCCTGGTTGGCTGCTACACGCTGCATCAACTCAAAATCAATCCTGCCTTGACCCGTAAAATCGCTCGCCTTCATCGCAGGCGTATGAGTCTCACCATCGTTGGATGGCTGATTCTGTCCGGGTTGTTCCGATTCTGTATTCATATTTCCCGGGTTCCACGAGTGTGCCCGGTGCCTGTGAAACGACCACAAGGCACCTCCCTATACGCCATAATCAACCAACGGATGCTTGCAAGTCCTTGAAATGGGCAATTTTCTGAATATTCAGACCTTCAAGGTCCTTATTGGACAATTCTGGAAATATGGCAAATGGTCGGGTTCAAATCAGTTCTGATTGAATTATACCTGATTTGGGCTTGCAAAGCGTATGCGAACCCGTTATCTTAGCCGTGCGTTAGTTATGGTGTGGCCGAATGAAAATTCGGTCAAGTCCGGGGACTCTTGTTGGCCCAGCAGGTTCCAACAAGTCGATACCGGATATAGAAGGTGGTCTATCTCGTGATACAGGGTTCGCCACAATCAAATTGCAACTCACCAAGACCCAGCGGGTCTGGTCGCTTGCGTGCCTTCACACTCATCGATGTCCTCGTCTCCATCGCCGTCATAGGCCTCCTCATCTCCATCATGCTCCCAAGCATCGCCAAGGTCCGCGAAACAGCACGCAAGGTCGTCTGCTCCTCAGGAATGAGACAAATAGGCCTGGGCATGAATCTCTACGCAGAAGACAACAAAGCCATGCTCCCCGCCAGCGTCTTCCTCGACGACGCAGGCGGCCGATACGCAACAGCCATCAACCCACAACTCATGGACACCATCCGCACCGACCCAGACCTCTACGCCCCACGCCAATGGGGACAATGGGACGGCCTAGGTCTCCTCTTCTACAAAAGCTATGTCAGCGCACCCGGTGTCTACTACTGCCCAAGCCATGTCGGAGAAAATCCCCTCGAAGTCTACCAAGACCAATGGAACTTCGAATCCACAGGCGAAATCATCGCAAACTACCAATTCAGAGGCGTAGGACCCAACGGCGAACGCCACCTCTACAACATGCGCGCCACCGACGCCATGGTCACCGACTCCCTCCGCTCCATCGAAGACATCAACCACCAAAACGGGCTCAATGTCCTCGCCGCAGGCCTCTCGGTCAACTGGTACGAAGATGTCAACAGCCAAATCCTCCAATCCGTCATGTCACGCACCGACGATTCGGCAGCAGACGACACCGCCCAAACATGGACCCTCTTCGACGGCGGCCCACGCGGCACAGACTAATCACAATCACCCCTCTCCTACTACCCTTCCCGCTCCACCTCCTCCAACGCATCTCCTCCAACGCATCTCCTCCCACGCCCAACAGCGTATAGTCTGTCACCATGCACACCTCCACAACACCGTCCATGTATCTTCTCCGCCCGCTCGCACTCCTGGCCATCATCCTCGGCTTCATCCACTCGGCCCAAGCCCAACTCATCCCCGAACGCCTCTACTACGGCGTAGGTCAACGAGTCCCCATCAACATCCAAATCCCAGACGACTTCATCGGTGAAATCACCATCCGCGTCTACGACCCCCGCACCAAAGAATGGATCCACCAAGCACCCGCCGCCGCAGGCCGCGTCGATCTCACCAGCTTGCTCCCCTACCTCTGGGAAGACAAACCCACCACCGTCACCTACGCCCAGCTCGAACTCGATGGCATCCCCACCGGAGCCCCCCTCGTCCTCCAACCACTCGTCACCCCAAACCGAGCCGTCATCGTCGACGCCGCCACCATGAACATCTCCGAAGACCCCCGAAACCAAGTCGTCTTTGAAGACGATCGACTCAAATCACGCAAAGCACTCGGCAAAATCGACTCCGACCTCCGAGAAGTCACCTTCTCAGGACTTCGCATCTATGTCGATCAAGAAATCATCATGACCACCACCAAAGGCGACATCGTCTACCGCCTACG
>JALSHW010000011.1 GCA_026982035.1 Phycisphaerales bacterium
TTTCGAGAATTTCAGAAATAGCTCCAATTCGATTTTTCTGGAGCACGAGTTCGCCGACGAGATTCATGAGTGATTCAAGTCGTCCGACTTCGACGCGGATGGTTTGTTCGATTTGCCCGATGGCCGTTCTTTTGGCAGATGCTTGCGAACTGGCCGTGTCTGCGAGGTTTGTAGGTGTTTCAGGATTTAAGTCTGTGGAAGTTGTGTCAGAGGTTTGTTGCACGATTTCATCACCAAACGGGATACCGTCGGCGTGGAGGGCCACGAATCCATCAGCGTCTGGATTCAATATTTGGCAATCTTCGAGTTCACCATTGATCCACCCTTTGAGTCGAGAAATGAGCGTTTCGGTTTCCCAGGAAACCAGTTGTTGATGCGTGAGTTGGGCGGTTTGCTCTGCCAGTAGAAGGCAAAGTCCTTGGATGCGAGGAACAATCTGGTGTATTTGTTTTTCGTTTTGGTTGTCGATTTCATGGACGCTGGAGACCAGCTCTTGCGCAAGGGACATCATTTCTGGAATTTCAAAGAAGTCAATGGTTTTGACGATTTCTTCGAAGATATCAGTCAGTGAATTGGTTGCTGAAGAACGGGCTGTTTCATCACGGAGTAGGTCTACTTTGACGCTGGCTTCTTTGATGCTGTCTTCGATGTCGCTCGCCAATGCGTCAATCAGATCAAGTTTTGAAGAGTCAAGATTCAAATCACGAACGGTGCGTCCATCTGGGTGTTGCGGTGATTCTTGATTGGAATGTGGGTTGGATTCTGTGCTTGAGGATTCTTCATCGGCCGAAGTGACCCCTTCTCCAAGTTTGCTGAGTGATTGGATGAGTTCAGGATCAGCGGTGGTTAAGTCCATATTTCCCGAGATAATTTCATCAAATTGAATCTTCAACACATCGACGGCCGCAAGTAAGAGATCCATCTCGACTGAACCAATGACGATCTGATTATTTCGAGCAGCATTGAGTGCGCTTTCGGCAACATGAGCAATGGCAACCAGATTCGTCATCGCAAGGAAGGAGGCGCTTCCTTTGATTGTGTGCAGAGCCCGAAACACTTGATTGAGCAATTCCGGGTCTTGAGGAGTAGCTTCGAGATCAACGAGGTCGCTTTCGAGTTGTTCGAGCAACTCGCCGGATTCGGTGATGAAGTCTTGCAGGATTTCAGGATCAAAGTCGTTGATTGACATGTTGGTACCTTTATTCGTTGTTGATGAGTTATTGAGTTGACATCACATGGGCAGGTTTTTGATAGCAGAAACCTTGTGGGATGTTGAGTTGTTGGAAGTCTGTGGTCAGATCTTTGATGCGTTCGGAGTGTCCGATGAAAAGTGTTCCGTCGTCGGCAAGTTGATTGGAGAACATTGAAATCACGCCTTTTTTCATGGCGTCATCAAAATAAATTAGAACATTTCGACAGAAGATCACATCCCAGATACCATGTCGTTTGGCTGCCATACGATCTTTGAGATTGTGGCGTTCAAAATTGACCATTTGGCGGATGTCGTCGGAGAGAACAAAGTTTCGGCCATCTTCTTTGAAATAACGATCCTTAATCAATGATGGAGTGGAGCGGACGGCGTAGTTGTTGTACACGCCGCTTTGGGCAACTTTCAAAGCTTTTTCGGAAATATCGGTTCCCAAAATCTCGATATGCCAGTCGCTGAGCCGAACGCCGAGAGTTCGATGAAGAAGCATGGCGAGCGTGAATGGCTCTTCGCCCGTAGAACAGGCGGCCGACCAGATGCGAATCCTCTTGGTCTTGGCGCGAGCATCGAGAAGTTCAGGGAGAATCTGGCGTTCAAAGACCGCCAGTTGCGCATCGTTGCGGAAGAAACTGGTTTCGTTGATCGTGATTCTGTTGAACATCTCCTGAAACTCGTCCATTTGATATGGACCCATGGTCAGGTAAGCAATGTATTGATCAAAATCATCCATCTCCAGTTCGCTTAGGCGATGAGAGAGGCGAGATTCAAGAATGTATTTTTTGGGCTCCGGAAAATGAATCCCCGAACGGTCATAAATAATTTGCGACATCCGTGCAAATTGTTCGGTGGACATGGCAACTTTGGTTGTGGATGTGGTCACGGTGGACTCCTGGGTATTCGTGTCGGGGGAAAATCAAGCAGCGTGGGCCTTGAGGGCACCGATGGCTTCGAGTGATTCGCTGGGCATGAGTTGGTCAATATCCAGCAAGATCAACAGGGTTTCATTTAATTTGGCGACACCTTGGACATAACTGGCATCGGCACAGTGCATAATCGAAGGAGTTGTCTCGATAATTTTTGGATCAATCTGCAACACTTGATGAACAGCATCGACAATAAAACCCACTGTTGCTCCTTGGGTTTCAACGACAATGATTCTCGAATCGTCACTTTGCTCAGGCACTTCGAGCCCCATCAATGTCCGAAGATCAAGAACCGGGACGATTTGTCCACGGAGATTGATGACGCCACAGACTCCTGGTGGGCTTTGGGGAACCTGCGTCAGAGACATCATTCGATTAATTTCCTGAACACGCAAAATATCAACGGCGAACTGTTCATGTCCCACATTGAAACTCACCAATCGGACCAATTCAGTTCCGCCTGGTTCTGTTGCTGGATTATTGAGACTGTACTCAGTCATTGAATGACTCCTTGATTGCGTGTGCTATCGACGCATTGATTGGGTGATGCCATTTGAAATAAAGAAAATATGGTTATGCACTCATTCGACCTGACTGGTGTTCCTGTGTACCACCTAAACTTGTGGGTTTGGACACACAGTGGAGGACTTTCTGAATGTCTTCTGGACTCATAATCGCTTGTGCCGAACCATTATCAACGACTGCGCGAGGCATTCCATACACCACACACGATGCTTCATTCTGAGCGATCACATATCCGCCTTGGTCATGGATTTTCTTGGCTCCGATGGCCCCGTCTTCACCCATTCCGGTCAATTGAATTGCCAGTACTCGAGGACCAAAAAGTTCGGCGATCTTCGAAAAAAGCAAATCGACCGAGGGTTTGTACAGTGCGTCATCAACTTCATCGATCAATCTGCTGATGATCTTTTTTCCCGCGACACGGGTGGGTTTGATGTGTTTGCCGCCTTGTGCAATATAAATTCTAGGAATGGTCAAGCAGGTTCCGTGCTCAGCCAGTTGAGCTCTGCATGCAGTGTGTGTATCAATCCGTTGCGCCAATGATCGGGTAAAGAGTTCAGGCATGTGCTGGGCAACAATGATCGGCACAGAAAGAGTTGAGGGAAGACCAGAAAATATTTTCTCCAAAATCGGTGGGCCGCCGGTTGATGAACCGATCACAACAACATCAATATTGTCCGGCATAGTCCAATCCTCAAAGGAAGTGCATATTCCGCTGGGTGATGTGGATTGGGCCGGTGCAGTTTTTTGAGTTGGTTCGGTTGCGATGGCGATGGCGGGTGTGCCATTGATCCGTCGCCGCCGCTCTCCTCCGATTGCTCGAATTTTGGCAAGGAGCTGTCGTTTGAAGTCCGGGTCATTCTGTCCCACGACTTGTGGGTCCTTGGCGATGAAGTCCGATGCGCCCATGCTCATCGCCTTGAGGGCCTCGACGCTTCCATCAATGGTGAGCGACGAACACATCAGCACCGCTGGGGTACGATCTTTGCATTTGTCCATGATTTCACAAAGGGCATCGATCCCGTTCATGCGAGGCATCTCGATGTCCATCGTAATCAAATCGGGCTTGAGTTCGATGGCCTTGGCAACCCCCTCAATCCCGTCGCGTGCGGTTCCTACCACCTCGATGGTTCCTTCTGAGAGGATCATCTCTTTAATCACTTTTCGCATAAACGCTGAATCGTCAACAATCAGTACTCGCACGGCTGATCTCCCTATGGAATCGAATGGGCTACCAGAGGGATCGTGCGAATCGGACTCTACCTTTATTCAAGGGAGATGGAACGCCTCAAAAATGAGAAGAAGCACCGGAAAACCGGTGCTTCTTGCTTCTAATGCCCAGAAGAGGACTCGAACCTCCACTCCCTTGCGAGAACCACCACCTCAAGGTGGCGCGTCTACCAATTCCGCCACCTGGGCAGCAGACCCGTCATCGACGGGGGAGGAAGTATACACCTCCATCCTTCCATGTCGACCATCAACTGCCCCAGTTCCAACCAAATCCACGATTTGGAGCGCGAATCGGCTCTTCTGGTCATAGGATTCCCCAAAGAAAATCGGGGCCTCGATCAAAGCGAACACCCCCCGACTCCCGAGGAAAACACCATGTCATCATCCACAGTCCAAATAATCGAATCCATAGCCAATGCCGCCAAGAACGCCAATGTTTTTGGGGCCATTGAGTCCTCAGCCGCCACCATCACCCTCCAGGCATGGAACGCCGCCGAGCCCGCGTGCTATCGGGTCTATCTCGATGGCGACTCGGCAATCGTTGAACTGGCGACCAAAGACCGCTGGCTCTCTGAATCCATCGAAGCCGAACTCGTCGAGTCCGGCGACAAACTCGATGAACTCATCGAAGATGAACTCGTTGATCTTGGATACCCAGAGGACAGTGGGGCCGTGGCGTTTGAACACTATCGATCCGACGATCTGGAGTTTGTGTTTCGATCCAAGGTCGTCCCCATGAACGGGCAAGATCAATCCGAGGCCTGCCTACAGTGGTTGTTGGCCTACGAGCAGTGTTTTCGCCAACTCGGGGATATGGACGAATCGGACGACGAGTAGCACCTCATTGGGTCACCAGGCCCAAGGATTGCAAAAGGGTTGTGTCATGCGGATACTGATGCTTGGCTGGGAGTTTCCACCCTTTATTGCTGGCGGGCTTGGCACCGCCTGTTCGGGACTGACCAAATCCATGGTTGCCCAAGGCCACGAGATCACCTTCGTGTTCCCACAACCAATCCCGGTCGGACATCAATCCCATGTCAATCTGATCGGCCCGCGCATCCTCAAAGAACGCATCGCCAAGATCCGGGCCGCTGGTGAGGGTGTAGAGACTGAGATTTTTAACACGACCGTGGTCAAAAGCCGCACGGTTTCTCGTGTTTCTACGCCCGGCACCATTGAACGGGTACTCACCGAAGAACCCATGAGCCCCTATCCAAGTTCATACCCTGGGGTCGATGCCAGCGATGCCCTCCGTCGTGTTGTCGAACATATCCAAGCGGGTTCGTCCATAGAAACCGATGCAGAACAGGTTTCAACCAGCCAGACTGCAACCATTCTCCACGGGCTCCAGAGTACCGACGCCTCGACACTCGCCGATTCCATGCAGGCGGCTCTGGATTCGCTCGGCGAACTCGGCACCGGCTCCAAGGGCTATTCGAGTGATCTCTTTGCCGACGCCGACCGCTACGCCCGGCTTGCCTGCGCTCTGTCCATGCACGAACAGTTCGATGTCATCCATGCCCACGATTGGCTGACCTATCCCGCTGGGATGGCTGTGCGCGCTTTGTCGGGAAAGCCCTTGGTGTGCCATATCCATGCGACGGAGTTTGATCGTTCTGGTGAGCACATCAACCAAGCGGTTTATGACCTTGAACGGATGGGCATGCATGCCGCGGACCGGGTCATTGCGGTGTCACGATTGACCAAGGCGGTCGTCCACACCAAATACGGCGTCCCCGAACACAAAATCGATGTCGTCTACAACGGCGTCGAGCAAGATCACGCTCAACCCGATGAGGGTGCCACCATCGAGCATGATGAGAAGATTGTGCTGTTTTTGGGTCGGATCACGATGCAGAAGGGGCCTGAGTATTTTATTCAGGCCGCCAAACGGGTCCTTGAGGTCTATGACAAGGTCAAGTTCGTGGTCGCCGGTTCTGGTGACATGGCGGTGCGGATGATCGAAGATGCGGCCGCCAACGGGATCGGGCACAAGGTCTTGTTTACCGGGTTTTTACGAGGGCGCGATGTGGACCGGGTCTTTGCGATGGCGGATTGTTTTGTGATGCCCAGCGTGTCTGAGCCCTTTGGAATCGCACCGCTCGAGGCGATGCGCAACGACACGCCTGTGATTGTGTCCAAGCAATCCGGGGTTGCCGAGGTCCTGACCCATGCGCTTAAGGTTGATTTCTGGGATGTCGATGAGATGGCCAACAAGATCGTGGCCGTGCTGAAATACCCGCCTTTGAGCAAAACCCTGACCCAGCAAGGTCGATTCGAACTTCGAGGATTGACCTGGGATGGGGCCAGTGAGAAGTGCGTCAAGACCTACGCAAGAGCGATCGCAGATTCCTAACCAATTTTATTTAGCCCGCTTTATTTAGCCCGCTTTATTTAGCCAACATCCCGGCCTTGGAACAGCACCACAGCCAAGGACAGGAACACGACGATCTGCGTCACGCTGTACAAAAACACCAAGAAAACATGCGAAAGTGGGATCGGTTGGTTCTTGGTGATCGCATCGATCAACCAGAACGATTGCATGTTGGGAATCACCGACCACGCCACCAAAGGCACTAGATTGGTTTTGGTGGGCTGGAGGAAAATCGAATCCTTGGGCAGTGGCGGACGCGACAACGGCACGGCTTGCTCGCCAATCTGTTGAATCAACAGCGTCTGACCCAGCGAGTTGGGGTCGATTTCCACGATCATTAGGCCGGGCTCTTGGCGGGTGTTGTCGACCAGTTCGGCTTCTTCATCAAAGGGGGCAAAGGGTGGTGTG
>JALSHW010000012.1 GCA_026982035.1 Phycisphaerales bacterium
TGGCCAAGAAGTTTACCCTGATCTTCTCGACCTCCGATTATGGCATGCAACTCTTTGATCCCAATATCCTCAAGAACGGGCAGGGACAACTCCCCGTTCCCAAACAATCCGATGATTCATTCGCTTCGTCGGATTCGGAGGATTGATTGATGCCCAACGATGATCAACATCTCGACGACCTGATCAATGGTCCGCAAGCCAATGGTCAAGAACCTGAGCAGGCCCCAACGACTCCAAGCCGCACGGCTTCGGTGCAACTCCGCGATGGACAATCCGATCAAGACGCATCGGACATGGCCAAGATGGATACGGCCAATCAATCGCTCGCCGAAGCACTCAAAATCACCTACGCCCTGCTCAAAGTTGCAATGGTTGTGCTTGTGGTGCTCTTTACCATCTCAGGCGTTCAATCGATCAAAGAAGGTGAGCGAGGGATTAGTGTGCGATTTGGAAAACAAGTCCGCACCAATCTTGAGCCCGGATTCCAGTGGTCGTTCCCGTACCCGATCGGCGAGATTGTGCGCGTCGGCGAGGGGTCGGTGGAAATGGCCGTCGCCAAGGAGTTCATGCCCAATATTCCAGGCGATCAATCTGATGAAGAAGCCCTGGCCGTTTCGATTGATCGGTTCAACGATTCTTCGACCCTCAACCCGGCCAATGACGGTTCAAACATCACCGCAGATTTCAACATTGCTCACACCCAGTGGAGCGTGAACTATCGTCGGACGGATCATGCGTCGTATGTGTCCAATATTCTTCCGCATCAAGAGCGGTCGATCATGAAGGCCGCCGTCCAACGGGCGGTGGTTCATGTGCTGGCGACGGTCAACATTGATGATTTGCTCAAGAACTCATCGGAGTCCTTATCCGGACAGGTTCGTGTGTTGGCCCAGCAGATGCTTGATAATCTGGATTCAGGGATCAGCATCGACCGGATCGTCTTGACCCGAAAAAATGCGGCGTTGTCGCTGCGAAGCAAGTTCAGTTCAGTGCAGACGGCCGCCCAAACCGCAGGAAAAGCCCGTGAAGATGCGCTGTTGTTGCGTGATCAGATGCTCAACGAAGTGGCTGGCCGTGGGAGTGGCGTGTTGATTACAGAGATCAACGAATACGAACGGTTGATCGAACTGAACAAGACGCAAGAAGCCGAACTTCAACTGGCGCGGATTGATGATATTCTCGAAGGTCGCTCCGTTGAAATCGACGGCCAAATGACCGGCTCGTTGGTCTCCGGCGAAATCTCCGAACTGCTCACCCAAGCCCAATCCATGGCCTCAGACCGTGTGAGCCATGCGATGGCGCAACTGGAAAACTTCCGCTCCAAGCAAGCCCAGTATGAAGCCAATCCCAAGTTGATGATTGCTCGTGATTGGTCCAGTGCGATGGCTGAGTTTCTTGACAAAGACTTCGTTTCCACGATCGTGCTGCCTAAAGGCGTGAGTTTGGAAATGCTCGTCAACAACGATCCAGACATCGCTCGCGAGATCGACCGCGAGAAGAAACGACGCGAGGCACAAGGGACACTCGATCAACGCCGCGAAGATATGCGTCGCTCGTTCTTCAAGACCCAACGCGGACTCAAAGAACCCGAGGAATAAAAAATGCCAGTGGCGAGCCCAGAATCCAATACAGAATCAGCAGCCAAAACCGACCATCGTCGTCCGGTGGTCGCGTGCCAACAACTCACCAAGACCTTCAAAGATTTCTGGATGCGTGACCAGGCCCGTGCCGTCGATAAACTCGATCTGGTCGTGCATGAAAAAGAAATCTTTGGGCTCCTGGGTCCAAACGGTTCAGGCAAAAGCACCACCATCAAACTCATCCTCGGGCTCCTCAAGCCCACCAGTGGCCGGGTCATGGTCTTTGATAAACCCACCACCCATGTGGCAACCAAAGCACGCATCGGATACCTCCCCGAAGAAAGCTACCTCTACCCGTTCCTCAACGCCCGCGAAACCCTCGATTACTACGGCAAACTCTTCCGTCTCGATTCCAAAACACGAAAAACTCGCATCGACGAACTTCTCGAAATGGTCGGGCTCGAGCATGCTCAGTATCGGCCTGTGCGTGAATACTCCAAAGGCATGCAACGACGCATCGGCATCGCCCAAGCACTCATCAATGACCCTGATCTGCTGATCCTCGATGAACCCACCACCGGGCTCGATCCGATCGGGACCCGTCAGGTCAAAGATCTGATCCTCGAACTGGGCCGGCGGGGCAAGTCCATCATCTTGTCGAGCCACCTGCTTACCGATGTCGAAGATGTCGTCGATCGCATGGTCATCCTCTATGGCGGTAAAATCCGAGGCGAAGGAACCTGCGACGATCTTCTCTCCTCCAAAGAACGCACCACCATCGAAACCGATGAACTCGATGACGCAACCATCGCCGAGATCGACGAAGTGATTCGGAGACGCTCGGCGGGAAGCAAATCGATTCTGTCAGTCAGTTCGCCACGACAAAAACTCGAAGAACTCTTCCTGGGCATCGTTGAACAAGCCCAAGCCGAACGCACCGCAACCTCAGGCGTCACCCAAGGCGGAGAAACCGCGTCCTTCCTCCGCTCCACAGCCGCTCCCATCGTCGGGGCCGATCTCATCGACAGTCTTTTGGAAACAGAAACTTCCGACGACGCATCCACCCCGGTTCAAGAAACCATTGAGCAGCCGGCGGATTCGTCGGTTTCATCGCCAGCATCGCAAGATGATGATCAGGCCGACGATGGCGTGATCAGTGCATTGATGGGTGAATCCGATGAGATTGCCCAAACACCCAAGCCACAGGCACCAAAAGACGCCATCCATACCGATTCGGAGACTTCCGATGACGATGGCGACGATGATGTCGATACAGGGATCATTGATTCACTGCTTGAAGGCAACGATGAATCAGAATCAGAATCAGATTCGGGGTCTGATTCGAGGACTGGGCGGTGATGTTCAACGCACGCATCCATGCTATAGATCGTTTTCAGCAGAACCGCATGTTCAAGATCGTGTCCTCGGCCTTGATACTCGCCGCCTTGTTGACCTACATCGGATTTGCGATCGTCGGATCAACAACCAACAAAGTCCAGAGCGACTGGGTCCCTGAGATGCCTGAGATGCTTCAGGATCAGAACGGCAACATCATTCCCAATCCATTGGCCGAGCGCGATAGACAGCTTCGTTCGATTCTGGACAGTTCTCAGTCTTCGATCAATGCGGTCCTCAGTGTGTCGTTGGTGTGCTTGTTTATGGTGGCCGTGGTGTGGATGGGGCTGGGGTTGACCTATATCGGGACGGTGATGTTTGTGGGGTTGGTGGGTTGGCCTTTGTATTTCTTTGGCAATGGGCTCTGGTCGTCGTTGGGGTTTGTCCTCATCGGGGTGGTGACGCTGATGTTGAGCTTTACGGTGTTGCTTCGTGGGTTGCGGATTCTGCTCAGCAGTGCCCATCCGGTGACGGCGATTGCTCGCAATGTGTTGGCCGAAGCGATCCGTATGAAGATTTCGATTGTCTTTATTCTGCTCTTGGCCTTTATGCTCGCGGTGATGCCGATGATGCTCGATGCCGATCAACCATTGCGATACAGGGTTCAGGGCTTCTTGCAGTGGTCAACTTCACTCTCGTTCTGGTTGATTGCGTTGCTGGTGGTGTTCTTTAGTGCCGCGACGGTGTCGTATGAACAGCGTGAAAAGGTGATCTGGCAGACAATGACCAAACCAGTGGCGGCGTGGCAATACATTCTGGGCAAATGGCTCGGCGTGATGCTGCTCTCCGGGGCGCTCCTGACGGTTGCCGGGCTTGGGATATTCCAGTTTACCGAATACCTTCGGACCCAGACGGCTCTGGGCGAGATCGCTCCCTACCAAGCCAGCGAAGGACGCATCATCACCGAGGATCGACTGATCCTCGAAACCCAAGTCTTGACGGCTCGGCAGTCCGTGATTCCAATGCTTCCCTTCCATCCACACGATCCAGAGTTTGACGCAGCACTCGAAGCCGAGGTTCAAAAGGAACGCCAACTCCAGACCGATTTCAATCCAACCCCAGGCCAACTCGCTGGCATGCGAGAAAAAATCTTTGAAGAGGCCGTCAGCGATTACCGATCCATTGATCCGCGACATGAGGGTTATGCGACATTTTCTTTTGTGGGGCTTTCACAAGCCAAAAGAAACGGCAAGCCATTGAATCTGCGGTACAAGATCAACGCCGAGGGCAACCGTCCTGATGTGTTTTATGCATTGACCTTCTCCTTTGAAGATGGCACCATCATCCCCCGAAACCAAACCGGGCTCGGATTCTCCCACACCTTCACCATCGATCCCCGATTCATCAACGACAAAGGCGAACTCAATCTCCAAATCTACAACGGCCGACTTGGGCTAGATCAAAACGATCGCATGATGATGCAGCCCAACCCCGGCACCATGACCATCCCCCCAGACGGGCTGGAAATCTCCTACCCGGTCGGCACTTTCCGCAGCAACTTCGCACGAATCATGACCGTTCTCTGGGTCAAACTGGCGATGCTCTCGATGATTGCCGTCTGGGCTTCGAGCTTTGCCTCATTCCCGGTGGCGTGTTTGATGTCGATTTCGGTATTCTTGATCGGCGAGTCGGCGGGATTTGTTCAATCGGCGCTGCCCGGCTGGGCGATGGACTCAGAATCGGTGGTTGGGGTCTTCCGAACGGGGATCTACCATTTTGCCAATGTCGTATCGAACTTCTTTAGTGTGTATCACGATCTCAAACCGACGGAACGCATCGCCGATGGTCGTGTGTTGAGTTGGGCTCAGGTGTCTTCTGGGGTGTTTGCGTTGGGCTTTGCGACGGGTGTGTTTTACTTGTTGAGCATCTACATCTTTACGCGCCGTCAACTGGCGATCTACTCTGGGAACTAGGAGGAAGGCCATGGGACACAACACAAAGGTGCGATTGATCGCGTTGTTCATGATGCTCCTGGGGCTCTTGGGTTCTGGTGTGTTGACGACCGCGATTGCGTCATCCCAAGGCCGACACGAACTGGTCTACACCGACCGCGCCGAAGATGGCGATCCGCCTCAGATCGCTCTTGGCATTGCGATGGGCGCGTTCCGTGGAATCTTTGTCAATATCCTCTGGCTCGAAGCCACCGCCGCCAAAGAAGAAGGCCGATTCTACGAATCCATCGAACTGGCCCGCATGATCACCCGGCTCCAGCCCCGGCTCGCCCAGGTCTGGACCTTCCACGCGTGGAATATGGCCTACAACATCTCCGTCACCACCCACACGCCCGAAGAACGCTGGGAATGGGTCATCGCCGGGATCGACCTGCTCCGCAAAGAAGGCCTCCGCGCCAATCCAAACGACATGCACATGCACAAGGAACTCGGCTGGATGCTCCTCCACAAGGTCGCCGGGTACACCGACGATGCGAACCAATACTACAAACGCCAGTTCGCCTACCAATGGCACAACATCATGGGCCCCGCCCCAACCATCAATCCCGAAGAACGCGAGCGACACAAGGTCATCGAGCTCTACTCCGGGTGGGTTCAGAAGATCGTCGATGCGCCCAAGAATCGCGCCTTGCTTGTCGAGCAGAATCCGGTCGCCGATGAAATTGCCCGGGCGTATGAATCGGAGTTCAAGATTGGCTATCGGCTCGGTTCCAATCCTGAGATTGACGAAGAGTTCCTCCGCCGCTACCAGTTGAATGTCGAGTTGATTCGTGCGGGCAAGCTGTGGACCATCGAGCAACAAGCCGGCCCAAAGACCAAAAAAATGCAGGCATTACGCCAACAGTTTACCAATCAACAAGATTGGGATGACCTGGCAAACTTCGCTCGCAGGCATGTCCTGATCGAAGAATACAACATGGAACCCGTGCGAATGGTTCAGCAAGTCCGCAAGTTTGGACCCATCGACTGGCGTCTGCCCTCAGCCCACGCCCTGTACTGGTCCGCTCGAGGCACCGATGTCGGACGCATGGAAGTCAACGCCCGCACCCGCACCGGCATGGACTTCCTCAACGCCTTCCGCGTGGTGATGCAATCGGTCCAAGACCTCTGGCGGCATGGAGATTTGTACTTCAACTACCTCGATGTCCATGAAGGACGGGCCGCGTATTACCAGGCGGTACCCAATGTCTACTTCGTGCCTTCCTACGGCGCGATGCTCAACGAGGTCGTCAACGCTTCGGGAATCTACGAGGCCGACCACAAGCCCTACCGTCAATACGCCGTGGGGTATGAGAACTTCCTGCGTGATGCCGTCCGGTTCTTTTATCGTCGAGGCGACCTGAAGAACGCCGAGTTCTGGTTCGACAAACTCCGCAACTTTGAAGGCGTCAATGTCAACGATCCCGACTGGGCCTACGAGATGTCGCTGCCGCTCAAAGAGTTCGCTGATAAACAATTGTATGATTCACTTGGTGCTCCACAGGTTGCCGTTTCAGAGGTCTTCGCTTCGCTTCAAAGCGCGTTCTTCAATGGGTTGATGGTCAAGGATATGGATGTCTTCCGTGGCCAATGGGACTACGCCCGCAAGGCCCATGCGTATTATTTCAAGCAACAGTTCAACGAAGTCGTCGCCTCGACCACCACCGCGCGCATGGAGTTTATGGATCGCGATTTCACCTTCTTGGCCGGTCAGTTGTTTGCCAACATGATCATGACCGTTCATCCA
>JALSHW010000013.1 GCA_026982035.1 Phycisphaerales bacterium
TCATCAAGCATGGATTCGGCTTGGGCGTAGGACTCGTCGACGATGCGTTTGGTTTCTTCGTCGATGATTCGTGCGGTTTCGTCGGAGTAATCCTTATCCGGGATATAACCCTCGGCGCTGTCTTGGCCTGCGTAGTTGACGAAGCCGAGCCGGGGGGACATGCCCCATTCGAGGATCATGGCGCGAGCGAGTTGGGTGACTTGTTGGATGTCGGATGATGCGCCGGAGGAGACATCGTCCATGGCTTTGGCTTCGGCGATGCGGCCGCCACAGATGACGCGCATGGTGGCTTTGAGCCATTTGAGTGAGTAGCCCATGCGGTCTTTTTCGGGGAGGGAGAAGGTTGCTCCGCCGCTTGCGCCGCGCGGGATGATCGTCACTTTGTGGAGCGGGTCGGCGTCTTTGAGGAGTGCTTGGAGGACGGCGTGGCCTGCTTCGTGGTAGGCGACGAGTTGGTTTTCGTCTTTTTCGCGGACGCGGCTCTTCTTGGCCCGGCCGAACTTGACTTTGTCGCGGGCTTCTTCGAGGTCTTCGTGTTCGATGAAATCCTTATTTTGCATGGTCGCGCCGATGGCCGCTTCGTTGATGATTGCGGCGAGGTCTGCGCCGGAGAACATTGGGGTGCCTCTTGCGAGTTTGGAGAGGTCTACATTTGGGCCGAGTTTGACTTTTTTGGCGTGGACGGTGAGGATTTCGAGTCGGCCTTTGACATCGGGGAGGGAGACGGAGATTTGGCGGTCGAAGCGGCCTGGGCGGATGAGTGCTGGGTCGAGGACATCTGGGCGGTTTGTTGCGGCGATGACGATGACGCCGTCGCCGGATTCGAAGCCGTCCATTTCGACGAGGATGGCGTTGAGTGTTTGTTCTCGTTCGTCGTGTCCGCCAGTGGTGAATCCGCCGCCACGGCGACGGCCTACGGCGTCGATTTCGTCGAGGAAGATGATGCAGGGGGCGGCTTCTTTGGCTTGTTTGAAGAGGTCACGGACGCGGGATGCTCCGACGCCTACGAACATTTCTACGAAGTCTGAGCCGGAGATGGAGAAGAAGGGGACATCGGCTTCGCCTGCGATGGCTTTGGCGAGGAGTGTTTTGCCGCAGCCGGGTTGTCCGGCGAGGAGGACGCCGCGGGGGATTCGGCCACCGAGTTTGGTGAATTTTTTTGGTGTTTTGAGGAACTCGATGATTTCGGAGACTTCGTCTTTGGCTTCTTCGATGCCTGCGACATCTTTGAAGGTGACGCCTGTCATTTCTTTGGTCATGGCTCGGTGTTTGGATTTTCCGAAGGAGCCGAGCATTCCTCCGCCGCCTGCGGCGCCGCGCATGGAGCGGGAGAGGAGGAACCAGATGACCAGGAGGATGATGAGGATTGGGCCTACGGAGTAGAGGAAGATGACGAGGCCTGAGGTTGGTTTTTCGATGACTTTGCCGTCGGTCATGGTGTAGACGCGGTCGGCGATGACTTCGCGGGAGACGGCGGTGATGGGGACGCGGACGGCGGTGGATTGGCCATCTTCGGCTTCGGAGTCGACGAGTTTTGCGGTGACGGCGGCGTCGGAGATGACGACGGAATCGACTTTGACTTTTTTGGCTTCGTAGTATTGTTCGAGTTGTTGGATGGTGATTTGCCGGCCTTGCTGGGCGGAGTTGAGGAACATGGCGAGCATGAAGACCATGAGCATGATGACCATGAAGCCGAAGAGGCCTCGGGATTTTTGAGGGGGTTGGGGAGGAGGGTTGCCCTTGTTTTTTTGATCTTTGTCTGGATCGGTGGGCGGGGTCTGGTCTTTGTTGGATTTGGTTGGTTCGGTCATATGGAGTGTTATCGGTTTGATGGGGGGTTGTATTTCATGTGATCCGTTTTTGGTGTTGGATCGGTGTTTTTTGTCGTAAATTGGGGTATGGCTGTATTGTAGGAGTATTTGAAGGAGTTTTATCAAAAAGCCATAGGAGAACCAAATACATGAACGGCAATCTACGAAATACTTTTGTCCCCGAATGCGAAACAACAGAAAAATATTTGGTTCCCAGAACTGAGAAGAAAGCCCGTATTTGGAAATACGGGCTTTCTTGTACGATCTTGTATGGCAGCTTTATTTAACCGCTACCCATCATCATAATCTGGCTGGTCATTTCCGGGTGGATTTCCACCTCCACCATCTCCACCGGGGCTCCCACCATCGCCACCTGGGCCGGTTCCACCTGGTCCCGCACCACCGGAACCACCAGCACCTCCTGGGCCAGGCGGAGGAGTACCACCGTTCCATGACCCGTCAGATGATCCGCCGTCACCACCTGTGCCACCACCTCCACCGGTACCACCTTCTGAACCGCCGGGGCCACCTGACCCGCCGGAACCGCCGCCGCCTCCATAGCCAGGGTTTGAGTTCGTGGATTCACCCCCATCACCACCACGGCCACCAGTCCCTCCAGTTCCAGCCCCGTTTCCCTGCCCACCACGGCCTCCATTACCGCCATCACCGGCTGTGTTTCCAGTACCAGTCGAGTTTCCTCCCTGCCCACCGGCACCACCTCCACCACCGTTTCCGCCTAAATCGCCACCATTTCCACCAACTCCGCCATCTCCAGCATTTCCGCCGTCTCCGCCAACCTCGCTTCCACCATTACCGCCAGAGCCACCATCTCCACCATTCCCCCAGCCATCCCCATTGCCTCCATCGCCACCCAAGCCACCGTCTCCTCCTTCAGCACCACCATTTCCCCCATCGCCTCCGTCACCACCTGCATATCCTGAGCCCTCCTCGGCATCTGCACCTTTCCCGCCCTTTCCGCCTGTGCCATCGTCGTCCCCGTCCCCGCCTTTTCCACCATTTCCAGGACGACCAGACACAGTTCCGCCTGTACAGCCATCGCCACCCGGCCCGCCATTTGGGGCATCTGGGTTATTGGGATCATCCCCGTCGAAGCCAGGGGCACCATCGGGCTTGTTTGGATTCCTTTGATTGCACCCTGAACACCCCTTGCAGTCGGGGTTGCAGTTCGGATCGTACCAGCCCGGATGTTCAGCATTCCAATCTGCACAGCTATTACATGACGAAGCCAGAGCAGCAACACAGTTCACTCCCACTGGTCGCGCCGGGCCAGACGGGGAACCACCAAAGGTTCCGCCACTTATTGATCCTGATCCAGATGCAGTCCCTTCTTCGTAGTTCTCTATAAATAGTGAAAGGTCTTGAACATCGGTCAAGCCGTCTTCATTTAGATCGGCTATGGATAATGTGCTTGAGTACCCATTTAAAAACGCGAGCAAATCAGAAGAATCAACTTGGCCATTTTGATCCGAATCTGCTTTATTTGGGATCATAAGAACGGCATGAAGCAACCCGTCTGCACCTTGCGCCGAACCAGCAATCCAGTGATGTGAATTTACAGAGTTTGCACCCGAAATATCCCAGACGCTGTTCACAGGAAGCAGATTGTTTATGGGTGCAGATAACCCATTATCATCCAGATAAAGCCCTAAAGAGTTATCGAACACAACCTCATCACCTAACGGCGCCCAATCACGGATTCCATTACTCCAAGCCGTTCCAACAACAATGCTTCCGCTTGGATGTACATCATTGAGTGAAGTATGCTCGTAGCCAGAGAGGAATGAAGTTGCGACAATTCCACCGCCAACAGTCCAAGAGAAGCCCTGTATGATCGGATTTCCCGCAGAATCGATCCCATCTGTTTCCGACCAACCGACTATATAGCCGGTGTCAGACATTCCTCTTGCGGCACTTGATGTACCACCTAGGTCGCCGATCGCAAACTGTTGTTGACCAGGTATCCAAAGTGCTGCGTTAGGAACGCTTCTATTTTCAATCGCAGACCAAACCCATTGCTGCCTTGCCCAATGCCCATCAATATTTATATCACCAACTTCCAATGAAAGTTTATCAGGAAGGAGTGTATAGCCCGTCGCGTACTCATTTGTTTCTGTTAAAGTCCACACAAATGCATTAGAATTGCCTGATGCGTCATACCAGATTCCATAGCACCGCCCATCATCAAGGACTGTAGTCAATGAACTCGCAACTGCTTCATTGGGCAAATCAGGAATTTGAAACACAAGGTATGATGGTTGCCCGGCGAACGCAGTACAAGCAATGCTAAAGAGTGAACCGACAACGCATAACATCAATTTATACATTTGATTGCTCCATTGAACTCATCTATCGTATACAGACTACCCCCCCCTCCCCACCTGTCAAGGGGTATGTGGGGAAAACAACAAACGATTGAAAAAATTGAACCAATAAATAAGATGCACAAATTTACCAGCTTTGGCGGAGTTGGGAGATGAGGTCTTGGGCGAGTTCTTCGATGGCTTGTCGCTGGCCGTGTTCGATGCGTTCGCCTACGCCTTTTTGTGGGACGAAGGTGGAGGTTGCGGAGTAGTTGTTTCGGGCGATGATGAGGTCGCCTGTGCGGTTGTCTCGCCATTCGAAGTTGACGGTGATGCGGACGGCGAGTTCTTGGGGGAGGCCTATTCTTGGTGCTTGGGAGATTTGGGTGAGGGTGTAGGAGGTGATGACGCCTACGAGGGTGGTGTCTGCGTTTGCTGATTTGGTGAGGGACCAGGGGGTGCGGGCGCGGACTTGTTTGTTGAGTGATTCGGTGAGTTGGACTTCGATGCCTCGTTGGAGGGTGTTGTTTTTGAAGATGGGGATGGCGATGGTTTTGATTGATTGGTCGTGGTTTGAGCCGAAGGTGTAGCCCTTGTTTGAAGAGGCGCAGCCGGGGATGGTGGTGATGAGGGCCAGGAGGAGGAGGAGGGGGATGAGGATGGGTGTGCTGGTCATGTTGGTCGTGTTGGCCGTGTTGGCCGTGTTGGTCATGAGTCGTTGTTGGTTTTGGTGGCTTTGGTGGTTGGTTGGTCGAAGGTGAGCCAGTCGCGTTCGAGCATGAGGTCCAGGGCGTGATCGGCGGCGATGGTGGCGGGATGGCGGCGGAGGAGGCGGGCGAGGATGAACTTTGCGCTGGGGAGATCGTTGGTTTTGAGGTACCACTTGGCGGTGTCGAGGGCTTGTTGGGCGGCGGATTCGTCGATCCATGCTTCGAGGCCTTCGGTGATTCCGGAGCGGATGGATTCGCCTGGGTATTGGCGGCGGTATTGTTCGATGAGGATTTTGGCGTCGAGGAGTCCTGAGCCGTCGTAGCGTGGGCCTTTGAATCGTGCGATGTTGCATTCGATTTCGCGGAGCATGGCGTAGCGGAGGTTTGTGGAGTCTGGGTAGTTGATGCGGAAGATTTCGTACATTTCTGCGGCGAGTTTGAGTTGGCGTTTGTTGTAGTAGTGGTTGGCGAGGTCGAGGGCTGCGGCTTCGGCGAGTTTGGAGCCGGGGAGGCGTTCTTGGGTTCGGATGAGGAGTTCTTCTCCGATGGAGCGTCCTGATTCGAAGCGGATGCCTAGGAAGCGTCGTTTGAGGCCGTTGATGTAGAGTTTGGCGATGTCGTATTCGCGTTCGATGGCTCTGGTGTAGTAGTCGGTGTCGGAGTAGTCTCGGATAACGAGTTCGAAGTCGAAGAGGGCTTTGTATTCGCGGTCGTTTTGGAGACGGGCGAGGCCTCTGAGGTAGTAGGCCTGGGCGATGTGTGGGGTTCGTTTTCGTTTGTTCTTTTCGATCCAGTTGGTGAGTTTGGAGACTGCTTTTCCTGGGTTTCCTTGGGCGATGAGTTTTTGGGCATCGGCCATGACGGCGGCGTCTGAGCCGGGTTCTGGGGCGGTGGTTGTTTGCCATTGGCCATCGGGGGAGAGTTCAGACTCGGTCTGGGCGTAGGTGGGGCTTGTGAGGAGGGCGAGGACGATCAGGATGAGGGGGTTCTTGGTCACGGTGGTAGGATAGGGGGGAAGAGGGGCGAAGGATGGGGAGGTGGTTTGGGATTCGATTTTGTGGCGTGTGGGTGGTGTGGGTGGCGTTATTGGATGGTGGGCTGGGATTTTTTGAGTAGACATGGGGTCTGGTTTGAACTGATAAATCACACTTTGTTGAGTCCTGAGGGGGATGGGGGAAATCGGCTCCAACTATTTTGATTTCTTCTACTTATGTTCTATTGAAATCGGATTTGATCTGCCTTACTTTTGGCCTGTTGTCAATACACGAATCCAACAATGAGGAGAGATTCAATGTCTGTACGCTTATCGTTCTTTGCACTTGCTGCGGCGGCCCCTGCGTTTGCGGGGGTTTCATACACTTTTGATACTGATGCCCAGGGATGGGGGATCGTTGGAGGGGCTGTGAACTTCCAATGGGATGGGGCGTTGGGGAATGGTGGGCCTGGTTCGATCCGGGCTCGTGATCTTGTGGGTGGGGCTTTTGATACTTGGTTCTTTGCCGCTCCAGTTGTTGATCTGGGAGATGTGTCGGACCTGTATGGGTTTGATATCAGCTATGACATCATGAGTATTGTTGGGGTTCCTGGGACCAACAATGACACGGCTGAGATTGTTCTTCGTGGCGGTGGTATTGATATTGGCTTTAGTTTCGGCACGCCTCCGACGCTTGGTTCGTGGACATCGTGGTCTGCGACGGTTGATGCGACGAGTGGTTGGAGATTGATGGATTCTGTTTCGAACAGTACATTGACTGCGACGATGGCGAGCGAAGCCGAGATTATGGCTG
>JALSHW010000014.1 GCA_026982035.1 Phycisphaerales bacterium
CTTGATCTACGCCGGTCACATGCTCATCCCCAATGTCTGGATGCGCTTCATGCTCCCAGTCTGGCTCGTGATGACCCACGCGATGGCCGTCCTGGCCCTTGCCCAATACCTCGGACGACGCTCCCCACCGATCTCCCGACGGGCCGCGATCTTTGCAGGTGTGGGCTGGGGGGTCTGCTCGCTCTTGCTCTTGGCACTCGCCTGGGATCGCAAAGGCACCGATGGACTCTGGCCAAACGCAATCCCCATGACCGCCCTGTACTACCCAGCCATCGGGGTCATCCTCTTTGGAGTCTTCATCTACCGCCGCACCCGACGCCACGGCACCGGCCCCAAACTCGGCGAACGCATCACACGCTACGGCGCCATCTGGCCAACCCTCTATGGCATCGGATGGCTCCAAGGAGCCGGACACCACAAAGAAGCACTCCTCATGACCGCCCTCAGCGCCGTCGGCTTCTTGTCCATGACCGTCTTACGCGAACTGTACGACCTCATCGACCAACCCGTCGGATACCGCCTCTAGGTCGTGTCTGACGGCTCTAAAGGGTGCCCCGCTGGTGGATTCTTATCCACCTGCGGGTCTTGGTGGTACAAAAAACATCTGGCGGTCAAAGACCCGAAGGTGGCAAAGCCCACCATCGGGGCACCCAGAGAAGAACACTTGGAGCCGTCAGACACAGCCTAGAACAACTCCGCTTTAGAAAAGCTCAAGAGCAAAGAACATCGCCGTAAACACAAGGTCAGCAATCACAATCGCCACAATGCACTCGACCACGGTATAAGTCGTCGCTCGACCAACACCGGCCGCCCCACCTGTCACACGCAATCCATTGGTACACGCAATAATCCCAATGAGCATCCCAAAGACCGCCCCCTTGGCAACACCCGTCCAAAAATCCACCATCTTGGCTTGCTGGAGCATGTTGTCCATATAGGTCTCATACGGAATATCAAGCACCGTAATAGCGATCCCTATCGACGCAACGATGGCCGCAAAACTCGACATCACCCCAAGCAATGTCATCGAAATCGTCGCAGCAATCACACGAGGCACCACCAAAAACCGCACAGGATTCAACGCATGGGCTTCGAGTGCCTCGATCTCCTCAGACACCACCATCGTCCCGATCTCCGCAGCAATCGACGCACCAGCAAACCCCGTCAACACAATCGCACCAATCAATGGCCCAAGCTCACGCAACACCGCCACCGAAATAATATTCGCGATCTTATCCTTAGACCCAAAATCCTCCAACGGCGGAGCCAACTGCAACGCCAAAATCAACCCCACCGCACCCGACACAATCACCACAATAAAAATCGAACGCACACCAATCCGAACCACCTGCGAGATCACCGCACTACGCCCAAGCCGATACTTCTTGGTGGTCAACCCTCGATAAACCCACTTGACCGCCGTCGCAAAAAGAGAAAACACCTCACCAGTATGCGAAACAATCCCCAACACACGACGACCAAGCATCGCGACAGGATACAGCACAATCAACGCAATCATCGGCAACTTGAATTTGGTTTCTTCGTGTGGGGTGTTCATGAGTAGGGCTCAATACAATGAGAGTATCGCACACCCAGCCCAATTTGTCCAGCCGGGCAGAGAATCCCACAAACTCAACAATCCAACGCCTCTTGACGAGAGTCCTTAATACTAAAAAACGCATCAAGCCGAGCAATCTCAAAAATCGCCCGAACCTTGGTCGTCATCGAAACAAGATGCAAGGGCACAGCATGGCTCTTGGCTATCCGCATCGCTTCAACCAGCGTTGCCAGACCCGATGAATCCATGTACTGTACCTCACCAAGATCAATAATCATCCGGTCAAGCCCGGGCTTGAGCTCGCTCTTGATCGCCGATCGCAAAATCGGAGATCGACTCATATCAATATCCGCCGTCGGAACAAGAATCACCACACCAGTCTCAGGCGATTCGGTGCGTACGAAGTCGTTGTCAGAAGCAGCAGCCATCATGTCCCTCTCTACCCAAACCAATCCAGACACAGAGTCAATCTGTCCACAACAACAGCATCGGCATAATTCGGGAGTTCTTAGGATGGTATCAAGAAATTCTTGCTTGCGCAGGGTTTGAACCAGACGATCTTTGCCCAATTCTCGGGGCCTCATCAGGTCTAGGGGCGGATTTGCTCATTTTGAGCCGCATCCCTGTCCCATTGCGCTTCTCAAAAACAACCTGATCCATCACCTCACGCATGATGTGCACCCCCAACCCCCCCGGCTTGATGTCCGCCAGATCACGCCCGCAAATGGTACTGGGATCGACCTGCTTGGCTTCATCCTCGATAATGATCTCGATGCCCCCATAAGTCGTTTCGTCGGGTTGCTGTGGATAAATCGTCAGCCAGATCGGTCGATCCGTCGCCTTGTTGTACCCATGCCGAATGATATTGCACATCGCCTCATCCAAAGCCAACGCAATCTTGGAACACTCCATATCCCCAAATCCCACCCGATGGGCAATCGACGACACCAACTCACGAGCACCACACAGGTACATCGGGTCGGAGACCAATTCGATCTTGATGGGTTTGGATCTGCTCATGGGGGTCATCATCAATGGTTTGGTTTCAATCAATTTGGATTCCAATCGATTCTGTAGACTCCTCAGCCCTCTTGCCTTGAACCGCTCCTGGGTTCACTTCCTGACTCACTTATCGGTGCTTCATCATCCTCCGCATCAGAGTCCTCGTCCAAGTCCTCATCAGGGTCCGATATTCCGATTCGATCCCGCCACCGTTCAATGGCTTCGAGCCGTTCCCACTGCGGAGCGGCGTGGTCATAGTCCAGCGTCGTCCCTTCCCGCTGCTCCAACGCCCGAATCGCCAACATCCGCTCGGCGGGGTCGGTGGACCCGAGCTTCTCAACGAGTTGGATCCGTGATTCCTGGTCGTCCTCCTGGGCCGCCAAAGCAATGGCATCAAGCCGTTTGGTCGGTGCGGGTGAATCGAACCCAATCTTGGGACTCGGGCACCCGCCCAATACACACAGTGTTCCAATCAATCCAACAGCATGCAACCCACGATCAAATCTCAACATGCAACAATGCTATGCCCCACCCACCCACACGACCCAGATTCCCTATTCGGACCAACTCAACCACCTGTTCCGACATCCACCCAGATTGTGCGTGCGCCTACACTCTCCCCCAACTCTCCACAGAGCCATCCACAGCCCGTTATCGGACCCAAACACGGATCCCGCCCATGCCCTCCACCCACATCCACGACGAAACCATCCCCGTCCTCGATTTCGGCTCCCAAACCGCCCAACTCATCTGCCGACGCGTCCGCGATGCCGGCGTCCACTCTGTCCTCGTCGCCCCCACCATCACCGCCGATCAACTCGCCGCCATGAACCCAAAGGGCATCATCCTCTCCGGCGGCCCATCCTCGGTCTCCGACGACAACGCCCCCACCATGGACCCCAAAATCCTCGAACTCGGCATCCCCATCCTCGGCATCTGCTATGGCATGCAACTCACCTGCAAACTCCTCGGCGCCACCGTCACCAAAGAAAACCACTCCGAGTTCGGCCGAGCCATGCTCAACATCACCCCACACGATCCAACCTCGCACAACCCAGGCATCTTCACCGCCATCCCCGAATCCACCCAAGTATGGATGTCCCATGGCGACCAAATCTCCCACCTCGGAAACGCCCATCTTGAATCCATCGCCACAACCGACACCTGCCCCAACGCCGCCGTCCGCTCAACCAACCCAAACCACACCTTCATCGGCGTCCAGTTCCACCCAGAAGTCACCCACACCCTCCATGGCCCGGACCTCTTCCGCAACTTCCTCTACGAAATCTGCAAATGCTCAGGCCTCTGGAAAATGGCCGACTTCGCCAACGAAGCCGCCCAAAAAGTCAAAGAAGCCGTCGGCGACAAACGCGTCATCTGTGGCCTCTCCGGCGGGGTCGATTCCTCCGTCGTCGCCGCCCTCCTCCACAAAGCCATCGGCGACCAACTCACCTGCGTCTTCGTCGACAACGGCCTCCTCCGCAAAAAAGAACGCGACCTCGTCGAACACACCTTCAAAGACCACTTCAACATCGACCTCCGCGTCGTTGACGCTTCGAAGGAGTTCCTCGACGACCTCGCCGGCATCGACGACCCACAAGAAAAACGCAAACGCATCGGCCACCGCTTCATCGAAGTCTTCAAAGAAGCCGCCAAAGATATTCCAGACGCCGACTTCCTCGCCCAAGGCACCCTCTACCCCGATGTCATCGAATCAGGCCATGGCCATTCGGGAAACTCCGCCAACATCAAACTCCACCACAATGTCGGAGGCCTCCCCGAAGAACTCGGCTTCAAACTCATCGAACCCGTCAGAGAGTTGTTCAAGGATGAAGTCCGCGCCCTGGGCACCGTCCTGGGCGTCCCCGATTCCATCGTCTGGCGACACCCATTCCCAGGCCCAGGGCTCGCTGTGCGTGTACTTGGCGACATCACCGAAGACAAACTCGAAATCGTCCGCAACGCCGACGAGATTCTGCTCGAAGAAATCGTCGCGGCCGGGCTCTACCGCAAGACCAGCCAGGTCTTCGCCGTCCTCCTCCCAATCCAATCCGTCGGCGTCATGGGCGACGGCCGGACTTATGAGCGCGTCATCGCACTCCGAGCCGTCGAAACCCAAGACTTCATGACCGCCGACTGGGCAAGAATCCCCTTCGATGTCCTCGCCCGAATTTCAACCCGCATCATCAACGAAGTCGCCGGCATCAACCGAGTCGTCTACGACATCTCAAGCAAACCCCCAGCGACAATCGAGTGGGAATAACCCGTGGCACAGGCATCCCGCCTGTGTTTCTTACTGTTTCTGATTCTGGTGCCACCGCTTGACCGTCTTCGGCGGGTGCCCCGTTGGTGGATTCTTATCCACCTGCGGGTCTTGGTAGTTCAAGGCCTATTTGATAATTCAAAGACCCGAAGGTGGCACCCCACTATACAAAACACTCAATAATCCGCATACGGATCAACCTCCCCATCAACCGCCCCGCCGTTCTCAATCACATCATGCTCATGATACGAAAGCGCCGCCGCCCCACCAAGCAGCACCGCCCAAACACAGGCCATGACACAAAAAAAAGGCAAGTCATGAGTTCAGAACTGAATTCCCAACCTTTATTTGCAACCGAGCCAATTTGAAGTATAGAATACCAAACACGGCCTCCAACACCCCCCCAAACAAATTCCAAGCAGGCGGCAGCGGCAATGAATACACAAACAACAGCACTAAGCATAATTGCGCTCTTTACAGCCGTCGAGGCGGTCCACGCACAGAGGACCCGCCTCTACATTGATGATTATTACATCGACTATGTAAGATCCCGACAAAGTCTTGCCGTCGTCGACGATGTCTTGTATGCTGGCGGCCGCACATACGACCCAAACAATCTTTCTTTTGGCCCAAACGGCGAACAACCCGGTACTTCTACATCTCTTGGCCGCGCATACGACGAAATCACTGGCAATAGTTATGTAGGCACACTCGGATTTATTTACAATCCTGTGACAAACGCCCAATTTATAACTCTCTTGAACGGCACATCTTCAATCGCTGCTTTCGATAACAATCTGATGGAAGTCTCAAACAATCTATTTGGCGTGCAAAATACACAAACCGGCCAATACATGACCTACAACAACTTCTTCAATACCACCCGTGCCGTCCGGGGGCTTACCGCCGAAAATATCAATGGCGAAATGCACTTATTTTATTCAATTGGTTCAGAAGTATTACAAGCACGCGTGCTGGGCAATCTGTACGACGGCTCTGCAAGTCTTGAAACTATTCAAACATACTATCATAGAAACATCGACCTGGGTCTTATCACTGGAGTTGATCTGTACAACAACAATACAAGAATAGCCTTCGCCACCCGTGAAGGTCTGGGTGCCAGCTACATCAACATCATCCCAGCACCGGCCTCCGGAACCCTGCTCTTAACGACCCTTGCCCTTACCACAACCCGCCGCCGCCGAACCTGACACCCCATCACCACACACAATACATGGCTATGTTCTTGAGTTAGGCTGTGCCTGGCCGGGTGCCCTGCTTACGCGCAGCTTAAGCAGGTTTTTACAACCACCAAGACCTGCTTAAACCCGATGAAGACATCGGGCATAAGCAGGGCACCCAAAATTACTTTGAACAAAGTGCCACCACTCAATAATCCGCATACGGATCAACCTCCCCATCAACCGCCCCGCCGTTCTCAATCACATCATGTTCATGATACGAAAGCGCCGCCGCCCCACCAAGCAGCACCGCCGCGATCCCAACGCGAACCAGCACATATTTGAACACCGACTTCCCATCAAACCGCAAAAGCCCAGTACACACCGCCCCAAGCATCAACACCACCACAGGCAGCGACCGCAACTCCGAATGCACACTCGACCCAATCATCACCACAAGCACCACACCAATAAGAACCGTAATCCCCCCGCGTGAAAGCGTCATGGGTTTGCAAATGAGCCCCACCACCGCCGCAGCTCCAAGCACCGCCAGCACTCCAGGAATCACCGTCGATCCCGTCGCGCTGCCATTAAAGAACACGCTCGGCATCATCC
>JALSHW010000015.1 GCA_026982035.1 Phycisphaerales bacterium
CCCAAGATCAACCGTCTCCCTGGCATCCATCACCCGGGCTCCAACCCCAGCAATCCGCCCCCCAAACACCGAAACCGAAACCTCCTCAATCCGCCGAGTAAACACATTGACCACCCGCCCATTGACAAACACCACATCGGCCGGAGCATCCCCCCGAGCCACCGCCATCAGTTCCGGTTCTGTTCGTGCAATCATCAACAACCATATCGACCACACCCCCCAGAAGCGAAACCCAACCGAACTATCCTCCAATAATCCTCTGTTCCTTCAGCTTTCCCTCCCATCATTCCGACAGGATTGCCCATGTCAGCAACCAAACCCACAGCCACCCTCGCACTCTGGATACTCCTCACCATCTCCGCCACCATGTGCCCCGCCCAAACCACTCCCAATAACATCCTCAACCCCAGCCAGCAATGGACAGGCCCCGTGCTCCCCCTTCATCGAACCTTCCACATGGGATTCACCGGATTCCCCTACGACGCAACCCTCCAAGCACTCATCGACACCCGCGCCTTCATCAACCAACACGCCGACATCATCGCCATCCACAACGACCACGGCGTCCCCTGGCCCGAAGCCCTCGAAGGTCAAGACAACTACTCCCAATCACTCCTCAACAACATCACCAACGCACTCGATGGCATCGACCCAAACAAAGCCGTCTATGTCTCCGCGACCGCACAAAGTCCACTCCGCAACGACCAACTCGCCAACTACTGGGGCACAACCACCAACATGCCCCTTCCCCCTGATTGGGCAACCAAACCCATCGACCACCCCGATGTCATCGCCGCATACCTCAACTGGTGCCGATTCCTCATCGCCCAACTCAACCCAGACTACTTCGCCTACGGCATCGAATCCAACGGCGGATTCTCCTCCATCAACGACCCCAACTTCATCCGATTTCACAACTTCATCCAAGCAATCTATCCAACCCTCAAAACCGAGAACCCAGACATCCCAATCTTCCTCAGCGTCCAAACCTCCAACACCGACGCCACCCGCGCCGACTTCCTCGAACTCACCGCCGAACTGCTCCAATACTCCGACTGGATCGCGATCAGTTCCTACCCATACTTCCGCTGGGATCCAAAGAGCCCCATCGGCATCACCACCGCTGGCCACCCCAACGAAATCCCAGCCGATCATCTCTCAGCCATCCGCGACCTGGATCCAGACAAACCCATCGCCATCGCCGAAACCGGCTACCCCGCCCAAGACCTCATCCTCCCAACCCTGGGCATCAACCAACCAGCAACCCCCCAATGGCAGCAACTCTATGTCAATCAACTCCTGAGAGAACTCAATCAATTCAACGCCGAGTTCATCATCTGGTTCCTCCCCCGAGACCACGACCTGCTCAACGATCGAATCTTCCCCAAAGGCACCACCGATCCCGTCTTCCTCATCTGGAGAGACACCGGACTACTCGATGAAGCGGGCCTACCCCGTCTGGCACTGGAGTATTGGAACCACTGGCTTGGTCTCCCCCTTTCCCAAAGCCACGCCCTCTCAACCAAAGAGCACCTACAATCTCCCCACGCCAAAAAGTACCTTCGAAAACTGATGACCAGCGAGCCACCAGAACCATGTCCCAAATCGACCCCATGAAAAAACGGCTCACCCGCATCACCTGCGCCGAGCATGTCACCCCATTCCTCAAACAAGAAGTCGAAGCCCTCGGCTACGAAATCCAAGAAGAGGATCATGTCGCCGTGCATGTCGGCGCCAACCTCGAAGACTGCATGCGCCTCAATCTCCACCTCCGCACCGCACACCACACCTTCTGGCTCCTCTCCCGCTTCCGCTGCCCATCCCTCAACGCACTCGCCAAACAAGCCAGCGCGTTCCCCTGGGAAGACCTCATCGACAACGATTCCTACTTCACCATCACCTCCAACATCGAGCACCACTCCATCGACAACTCAATGTACCCCAACCTACTCCTCAAAGACATGATCGTCGATCGCATCAAAGACAAAACAGGCCAACGACCAGACACAGGCCCAGACCGCTCCTGCGTCGTCATCCACCTCGTCTGGAAAAACGACCGCGCCTGGATCTACCTCAACACCAACGGCGTCCGCCTCTCCGACCGCGGCTACCGAAAAATACCACACGATGCACCAATGCGCGAAACCCTCGCCGCCGCTGTCCTCATGGCCATGGGATACGACGGCACCACCCCACTCATCAACCCCATGTGCGGCTCAGGCACCCTCGCCATCGAAGCCGCCCTCATCGCCGCCGGACGCGCCCCAGGACTCCTTCGCAACAACGCCAGTTCCCTCCACACCGCACTCGACATCGACGACCTCTACATAGCCATGCGCCAAGAAGCCAAAAAATCCACCCCCCCAAACCCCAGCGGCACCACCAAACCCATCATCGCAACCGACTTCGACCCCCGCGCCATCGAGGCCTCTCGCAAAAACGCCATGACCGCAGGCGTCGAACACCTCATCGACTTTGAATGTTGTGACTTTGCCGAAACCTACATCCCCGACGAACCCGGCCATGTCATCTTCAACCCAGAATACGGCCTCCGGCTCGGCGAAACCGATGAACTCAAAGCCGACTACGCCCGCATCGGCGACTTTTTCAAAAACCAATGCAAGGGCTCGACCGGACATGTCTTCACAGGCAGCCGAGCCCTCTCCCACGAAATCGGCCTCAAAACCTCCGCCCGCCACATCTTCTACAACGCCCAAATCGAATGCCGACTTCTGAGCTACGAACTCTACCAAGGCACCCGAAAAGAAACTCGACCCTCATAACCGATTACGGACCTGACCAAGGGATTCATTTCCCACTCGATGAAACCCCCCATTTTGTGAGCAGATACGGAATATCGGATGTCAATGCCATGTTTGTCTTGATTTTCCACGCTCATCCCCCGATCACATAAATAGGTAGGCAAACCAAGACTCATCGTCCTCAGACATGAAAGCACATCCAATGAGCAAAGACATCACCCTCACCGGAAACGAGCGTTTCTTCGACCCCGACGAACTCATCGTATCCAAAACCGACACCAAGGGCAAAATCACTTACGCCAACCGCGTCTTCCTCCGCGTTGCCCTCTACACCGAAGAAGAAGTCCTGGGCAAACCACACAACCTCATTCGCCACCCAGACATGCCCCGCTGTGTCTTCCGCTTCCTCTGGGAACGCATCGAAGCCAAACACGAAGTCTTCGCCTATGTCATCAACCGATGCAAAAATGGCGACCACTACTGGGTCTTTGCCCATGTCACTCCAACAGTTGATTCCAATGGTCGAATTATCGGGTACCACTCGAGTCGGCGTGTCCCAAGCACTTCGGCCCTTGAAGTGATCAAACCCTTATATGCTGAACTTCTCGCAGTCGAAGCCAAACACCGCACCCCCCGTGAACAATGGCAAGCATCACTTCCTATTCTGGTTGAAAAGTTAGATTCAATGGGACTGACATACGACGAACTCATCTTCAAACTTTGCGCCTGACCCCCCACCCCACCCCCACCCCTCAACGGCTTCACGCCGTTTCGACTGGAGACTTCCATGACAACTCTCGATTACCAATCCTCGGCACCAGCAACAAACTCTGATCCCAAATGGATCCACGAAGCAACCCGCGTCTGCACCAGTGCTGCCCAGGGTGATCTGGAAGCTCGAATCCTCAATATCGACGACCAATCCGAGTTGGCCCCAATGCTTCATGCCATCAATCATCTGCTCGACATGACCGACGCGTTTGTCCGCGAAGCGGGTGCATCACTTTCCTTTGCCTCTGAAGGTAAATACTTCCGCCGAGTCCTTCCAGAAGGACTCCTTGGAACCTATGGCCAAGCGGGCAAAATCATCAACAACGCCACCGTCCAAATGGGCACCGAAGCCACCCAACTCCACGAAGCCGAACAAGAACGAGGCGAACTCATCAACGACATCACCACCGCCAAAGATGTTTCCAGCAAACTCGCCCAAAGCACCCTGGACATCGAACAAATGTCAGGTGTCATCAGCACCGTCGCCTATCGAACCAATCTCCTGGCACTCAACGCCACCATCGAAGCGGCCCGCGTCGGAGAAGCGGGCAAGGGCTTTGCCGTCGTCGCCGATGAAGTCAAAAAACTCGCCAGCCAATCCGCCAGCGTCACCAAAGACATCCAAAATAATGTCGCCGCCATCAAAGAAGCATCCACAGAAACCGTCGCCTCCATCGACCGCATCTGGAAAGTCCTTGACCACCAAGTCAAAGCCAGAGAAGCCGCTGTCAACGGCGATCAAGCCGCCTAAGTACAAACACCAACCGCACTCGCCGCTTCGGCACAGCAGTGTCTTGGCACACTGTGCGCCTACCCTAACCCATGAGCGACCCCGCAAACATCCTCCCAGGCCTCACCGAAGACCCCAAAAACAGCGCCCTCCCCTACAAACTCGCATGCCTCTGTGACCTCCGCGACAAAGATGGCCGCATCCTCCTCCTCCATCGCATCAAAGAACCCAACAAAGGCCTCTGCTCACCCATCGGTGGCAAACTCGAAATGCACATCGGCGAATCACCCGCCCAATGCGCCCAGCGAGAAATCCAAGAAGAAGCAGGCATCCATGTCGACATCAACGACATCCGCCTCGTAGGCCTCATCGCCGAAACCGCATTCGAAGGAAAAACCCACTGGCTCCTCTTCTACTACCGCGTCATGGTCCCCGTTGAAGTCGTCGATGGCCACATGAACGAAGGCGAACTCCGCTGGCACAACCTCGAAGAAATCGACTCACTCCCCCTCCCCGACACCGACCGCCAAATCATCTGGCCAATGGTCAATAAACACGAACACACAGGCACCGACGGAGGCCCAGGATTCTTCTGCCTCCACATCGACTGCACCGGCGAAAAACTCACCTACACCATCGAACAAGAATCACCCACCAAATAAGGGTGCCACTACTCGCGTTCTTACGCGCAGTAGTGTCTTGGGTATCACAGTTCATTTCAAACTTGAAGAACACTACTGCGCCGAAGACGGCGAGTAGTGGCACCCAGATAAAAAAACACCCGCCAAAGCGGGTGTTCTCATATAAATCAATTGCTTGAATCAATCGTCTCGAATCAGACCCCAGCGGCGGCCTTGTCGGCCTTGGCACGAGCGTCCTCAAGCGTACCGACATACATAAACGCCGATTCTGGAAGCTCATCACCCTCGCCATCACACAAACGCTCAAACGAATCAATCGTCTGCTCAAGCGTCGAGTTGATGCCTGGGAATCCAGTAAACACCTCAGCAACATAAAACGGCTGAGACAAGAACCGCTCAATCCGGCGGGCACGCCCGACAATCTGCTTATCTTCATCGGAAAGCTCATCAACACCAAGAATCGCAATAATGTCCTGCAAATCCTTGTACCGCTGAAGAATCTTCTGCACCCGCTGAGCAACCGCATAGTGCCGCTCGCCGATGATGGCTGGGTCAAGAATACGGGAGGTCGATGACAACGGATCAACCGCTGGGAAGATACCCTTTTCAGCAATCGACCGCTCAAGAACCACAAACGCATCAAGGTGAGCAAACGCCGTCGCTGGTGCCGGGTCAGTCAGGTCATCAGCAGGCACATAAATCGCCTGCACCGAGGTGATCGCACCCTTGGCCGTCGAAGTAATCCGTTCTTGAAGTTGACCCATTTCCGTCGACAGCGTTGGTTGATACCCCACCGCCGATGGCATACGACCCAGAAGCGCCGACACTTCTGAACCGGCCTGGGTAAAGCGGAAAATATTATCCACAAACATCATCGTCTCTTTACCCGACTCATCACGGAAGTTCTCAGCCATCGTCAAACCCGAAAGAGCCACGCGAAGGCGTGATCCCGGAGGTTCATTCATCTGACCAAAAACCATCGCCACCTTATCAAGCACATGAGCGACATTGCCATCAGCGTCGGTGTACTCGGCCTCGGCCATTTCACGCCAAAGGTCATTGCCCTCACGGGTGCGTTCGCCCACGCCACAGAACACGGAGTAACCATCAAACTCACGAGCAACACGAGCGATCATTTCCTGAATAATCACCGTCTTACCCACACCAGCACCGCCAAAGAGTCCAATCTTTCCACCACGCACAAACGGGCAGAGCAGATCGATGACCTTGATACCCGTCGGAAGGATCTCGGTCCGTGGGTTAAGCGCCGAGAACGCAGGCGGATCACGGTGGATCGGCATGCGCGTCACACCCTCGGGAGCCGGAAGGTTATCAATCGGATTGCCCAACAAGTTGAACACCCGCCCAAGCACCTTGTCACCAACGGGAACCGAAACAGGTCCACCAAGGTCAGTAATCGCCATGCCCCGGGTCAGACCATCGGTCGTCCCCAACGCCACGGCACGAACTCGTCCGCCACCAAGGTGCTGCTGGACTTCTCCAGTCAACTCAACCTTATTTCCACCAAGTTCAAACTCGACAAACACAGCATTGTAAATATCGGGCAAATCGCCCTCAGGGAACTGAGCATCGAAGGTTGATCCGATGACTTGCGTGATGGTGCCTTTGGTTCCAGCTGCCATAGCGCTTCCTTTCGTAAATTCACGGAATACCGGGGGCATCTCACGGGCCGTCCGGTGGGCCTCAACGATAG
>JALSHW010000016.1 GCA_026982035.1 Phycisphaerales bacterium
GTTTGGGCGGTGCCCATTGGTGGAAGGGTGGGGGCGTTGGGGGCGTTGGGGTCGATGATTTGGATTTTTTGGTGTTTGTCGGCAGGAGCGGGATCTGTGGTCTCTTGAGCGATTACCGAACCAGCGAGCAGGGTGAGGAGTATGGGGTATGGCGTGGTCAGCATTGGAGTCCTAGTTTGGGGGGAGCTTGTACTATCCTATCGTGCTTTCGGGGGTGAGTTGTTGACCTTTGGCGTGGGGGTGTTCTATCGTCTCCTTCCGCCATTTGTTTGAATGTGGGGGATATGAGGTCGGCCGTGTGCCCGAGTGGTCTAAGGGGACGGATTGCAAATCCGTTGTGCGAAAGCCAATCGTGGGTTCGAATCCCACTGCGGCCTCTTGAATGACCGATCCAGAGATGTCTGGGTCGGTTTTTTCATTGGAGAGGAGGAGAAGATTGACCACAGAGATCACAGAGGGCACAGAGAAGAGTTGGGGGGGATGGGGCGGAAGAACAGGATATGATGTGTGAATGAGTGAAACGATGGTCAATCAAGACGGCGGCATGAGTACCCAGGAGACCCAAGAGGCCGCGGATCGGTTTCGGGATGATTTTCGGGCGGTTCAAGAGCAGGTTGCCAAGGCGGTCGTCGGGCAGCGCGAGGCGGTTGAAGATTTATTGACCTGTTTGTTTGCCGGTGGTCATGCGTTGCTTGAGGGGGTGCCTGGGATTGGTAAGACCTTGCTTGTGCGGACGATTGCTCGAGCGGTGGATTTGAGTTTTGGGCGGGTGCAGTTTACGCCGGATTTGATGCCTGCGGATATTACGGGGACGACGGTGGTTGATGAGGTGGTTGATGAGCATGGGAATCGTCAACGGACATTTCGTTTTCAACATGGTCCGATCTTTGCCAATATTGTGCTGGCTGATGAAATTAACCGGGCGACTCCAAAGACGCAGTCGGCGTTGCTCGAAGCGATGCAAGAGCGGACGGTGACGATTGGAGGGGTTGAGGGGATGACGCACAGGTTGCCCGAGCCCTTCTTTGTGCTGGCGACGCAGAACCCGGTGGAGCAGGAGGGGACTTATCCGCTTCCTGAGGCGCAGTTGGATCGGTTCTTCTTTAAGTTGCGGGTTGGGTATGCCAGTCGTGAGGAGATGGGGGAGATTGTTGAACTGACGACGGGGTCGGTCAAACCTGAGATTGTCAAGGTGCTTGACGGGGAACGGTTGCTTGAGCATCAGCGACTCGTTCGACGGGTGCCTGTGGCGGCGCATGTGCAGGATTATGCGATTCGGTGCGTGCTTGCGACGCATCCTAAGGGGGAGTTGTCTGATGGGTTGTTTGCGACACCGATGGTGTCGCGGTTTGTGCATTTGGGGGCTTCGCCTCGGGCGGCGCAGACTTTGATGCTTGCGGGGAAGTGCCGGGCGTTGCTTGATGGACGGGCGACGGTGTCGATTGAGGATATTCAGCGGGCTGCGCTGCCTGCGCTGCGGCATCGGATCATGCTGAACTTTGAAGCGACGGCGGAGATGGTGGATGCGGATGCGATTGTGCGGAATATTATTGAGACGCTGCCACGGGATGCGAGTTGACTAGGCCGTGTCTGATGGCTCTGAAGGGTGCCCCGCTGGTGGGCTTTGCCACCTTTGGGTCTTTGACCATCAACATTCTTCGTGCCAACCAAGACCCGCAGGTGGATAAGAATCCACCAGCGGGGCACCCAGAAAAGAGACCCGGAGCCGTCAGACACGACCTAGAACGAATACGGATCGTTGATCAGTGCGCGGCGGCGGACGATTGTTGGGGTTGGCATGGCCATGGCTTGTCGGCATGCATCGGCCAACGCCATCAGGAATTTTTCGTGTTCTGGGCAGGCGTCGAGGCGGTCGAGGAGATCGTCGACGCGCCAGGCGGCGGGGTCGTCTGGTTCGGCGGCGTTGTGTGCGTCTTCGATGGCTTGGTCGCCGAGTTGTTCGCTGGCGTAGGTGAACCATTGGGGGTCGATGGTGTTTTGATCATTTGGGGGGTGGATGCGGATTCGGACGACTCGTTCTCCGACGCCGACGATTGGCCAGAGACCGTTGTTCATTTGGGGTTCGCGGGTGAGGACGAAGACGGGGATGCCTGCGGCGTTGGCGGCGGTGCGGAACTGGCGGGCGTCGGCGCCGACGAGCATGGGGGCAAAGAGGTAGCAGCCCGGTTGGGGGCGTTCTGGGAGGTCGCTTCCTGTGGTGATGAGTTTGGCTGGTCCGATTGTGAGGGCGTCGAGGCGGATGGCGCGTTGGGCTTCGAGCAGGGGCATGCAGATGCGGGACATGCGTTCGAAGTCGCCTTGGGAGCGGGCGAGGTGGAGGGCGTCGCGGCAGAGCATTGAGGTGTGGAGGGAGAGCCCTTTGGCGAGGGATTCGCTGGCGTGATCCATTATCGTGTCGATCTCGTTGGGAGTTGATGGGCTCCGGATCTCAGATTTTTTGGGTATGGATGACACGGCGACGCTCGTTCCTCTCTCCAACAACGGCCTGGGCCGAGGTGCAGCCGATGGCGTTTGGTGCCAGCGGTTGGAACGGCTCAGGATGGTTGAACACCCTGAATCAAGGCGTTCAACAGCGCGGACCATTTGGTGGCCAGCTCATCAAGATCATACTCGATGATGTCGCCAAGCGAAGACCAATCTTCATTTTGGAGTGTTTCTCGGACTTCTGAGAGGGCTTTTGACAAGGAATCGACAATCTCGGACCCCAGATGGGGGCCAATTTTGAGTGATGGGATGTCGATTTGGGTCACTTGGGCGACTTGGTCGGCGATGTCGCGGAGGGCTTGCCAACCCTCCATGATGGATCGCATGGTGTTCATGGCGTCGCTGAGATCGCCTGATCTGATTTGTTGGGTGCCGGCGGCTTGGTCGGCTTTGAGGAGTTGGATCGAGTCGATGGCGGTGTTGACGGTTTCGACGACGAGTTGGTTGGTGTCGGCGGTGGTGAAGCGGAGCTCGTTGATGGAGTCGAGTCCTTGGGGCTGATCGTCGAAGATTTCATCGGGGGCGGGTTGACCATCGACGAGGATATCGACGATGAGTCGGCCTTGGGATTCTGCGTGGAGGCGGGCTTGTTCTAAGGCGGCGTCGAGGTCGGGGGCGTCGGTGAGTTGGGTGTTGTCGATCCAGATGTGCATAGGGGAGTCCTGTTTTATGTGGTTGAGGGTTTGGTTGTTGGTTGTTCTCGGCGTTTTTGTTTGTGGAGTAGACGGAGATTTCGGGCGTAGATGACGATTCCGGTGGATTGTCCCATGACGCCGACGATATCGACGCGCCAGACGAAGTAGGTGAAGAGGCATAGGCCTCCGATGAAACTGAACCACCAGAAGATTTCGGGGACGGTGGAGACTTGGGAGCGTTCGGAGATGATCCATTGGATGAACATGCGTCCAAAGAAGGCGGTTTGTCCGGTGAGTCCGATCATGACCCAGCCGAAGGTTCCCCAGGTGGTGATGTTGAAGAAGCCCAGGAGGTGTCGTTGAAGTGCTGGCCTTGCGTTCCATTCTTCGACTTGGAGTGAGATGAACGCATCGAGTTGGACTGGATCATAGATTTGGGAGGATTTGAGTCGTTCTGGAGCGATGACTTGGTATTGGAGTTGCCCATCGTCGGATTCGGTGCGGTCGAGCATGATTTCGATGGCGCCGACGGAGATGGTGAGGTCTGTTGCTGAGCGTGAGAGTGCGGGTTGGAGGACGAGCCACATGCCGAGGAAGACCAGGAGGATCATTGCGATGACTGGGCCTGCTTTCATGCGATTTGGTTTTCGGTGGGTTCTGGTTGAGCGGGTTTGGTCGTGATTGTGGTGGCGTGTTGTGTGGTGTGTTCAGTTGAAGTGACGGGTCGGCGGCGTGATCGCATCCAGCGGATGGCAAAGAGGTCGATGAGTCCTGGGAGGGCTCGTTTGGTGATGCCCATGCCGTACTTGGGGGTGCCGGCGTGTCGATTGCGGTGGTTGACGGGGATTTCGACGACGGTGTAGCCCATGTGTCTTGCGGTGGCGGGGATGAAACGGTGGGCGCCTTTGAACTCCAGCGGGAGCCCAAGTGCGATTTCTTTTTTCATGATGCGGAGTGAGCATCCGGTGTCGGTGATGGTGTCGCCGAGGATGAGCAGGCGGAACTTTCGTCCGACCCATGAGCCGAAGAGGCGGATGGTGGAGTCGCCTTGGTTGCGGACCTTTGAGCGGTCGCCTTGGACGAAGTCGGCGTTGGATGATTCGAGGAGTTTGAGCATTGCGGGGAGGTCGGCGGGGTCGTTTTGGAGGTCTGCATCGAGGGTGGCGATGAGTCGTCCATTGGCGGCGCGGAAGCCGGCGTGGAAGGCGGCGGATTGGCCATGTCCTGAATTTTTGGGGGTGTTGGTCATGGAGAGGCAGCGAACCCAGGGGCGGGTGGATTGGTGGGCGAGGGTTTTGGATTCGGTGGTGTCGGTGGAGCCATCGTTGACGAGGATGAACTCGTAGGCGATGTTGAGGGGGGAGATGGCGGCTTCGATTTCCTCGATGAGCAGGTCGATGTTGTCCTCTTCGTTGTGGGCGGGCGCGAGGATGGTGAGCTCGATATTGACGAGTTCGATGTCTGGATTGTGTTGATCGTTGGGTGTGTCCATCGAGGGTCCTGTGGGCGTTGCGAGCTGATCGCCTTGGCTATCCTAGAGTGTTGACCAATCGCAAGCAGGCAAAGATGACGGAGAAGAACCCATATGCACTTCCATGAAGACGAAAATGTTGGCCCACAGACGGTTTCGGTGCGGATTATCCTTGAAAATCCTGAGGAACTCAATGAGGATGGGTCGGATAAGGCCGAGCATGAGTTGATGGCGGCCAAGGGGGAGCATTTGCTGAACCTTGCTCTGAGGCACCATATCAACATTGAGCACTCGTGTGGGGGGGTGTGTGCGTGTTCGACTTGTCATGTGTATGTCGAGGAGGGGATGGATTCGTTGACCGAGGCCGAGGAAGATGAGGAGGATCGGGTCGAGGAGGCGCCGGGGCTCCAGATCAACTCTCGACTGGCGTGTCAGTGCGAGGTGACGGGCGAGGGACCGATTGTGATCCGGGTGCCTTCGTGGAATCGCAATGCGGTCAAGGAAGTGCCTCACTAAGGAGTTTGTTTGAGCGTACCATTGCTGACTATGGCTCAACAACGCAAATTGCATGATCAATATTTTAAGATGGCCAAACGCGATGGCTATGCCGCGCGGTCGGCGTACAAGTTGCTGGAGATCCAGAAGCGGCGGAAGTTGATCCGAAAGGGGAACCGGGTGCTGGACTTGGGATGTGCGCCGGGGTCGTGGATGCAGGTGGCGGAGCGGCTTGTGGGGGAGGACGGGCTGGTGGTGGGGATTGATCTGCAAGAGATGCGGATCGAGATGGGACCCAACACGCGAACGATTATCGGGGACTTTACAAAGACCGATGTTGCGGATCTGCTGCCTCCGATGGTGATGGAGCAGAAGGTGGTGTTTGATCTGCCTGATGACCAGCAGCCCGAGCCGGCGATGGTTCAGCCGTTGTTTGATGTGGTGATGTCGGACATGGCGCCCAATACGACCGGGCACGGGGATCATTTCTTTTCTGAGCGGTTGTGCCATGATATTGTCGATCAGCTTCCCAAGCTGCTCAAGAAGAACGGCAACTGCACGATGAAGGTGCTCGAAGGGGAGGGCTTCCCGGAGTTGCTCTCGCGGATCAAGCGGATATTCCGCACGGCGGGTGCGATCAAGCCCGATGCGTGCCGGGATGTTTCGCGGGAGACTTATATTTTTGGGATTGGTTTTATACCCAAACGGGCGTTGAGGTATGAGGAAGCCAATGACAAGGTCAAGCCGTTGACGCCTCCGCCTGGGTGGGGCGGATGAGTTTTTTGGCTCCCATTGCGGGGTTGATTGCCGGGTTGGTGGGTTCGGTGTTGGTGATTTTGTTTTGGATGCTCAAGTTGAGGCGGCGGCCTGTGATGGTGTCGTCGACGCTGTTGTGGGCGCGGGCGGTGCGTGATTTGGAGGGGAATGTGCCTTGGCAGCGGGTTCGGCCTTCGGTGCTTTTGTTTTTGCAATTGTTGGCGGTGGTGTTGCTTGCGATGGCGATTGGTCGGCCTGTGCGTGATGGTGGGATGAGAATTGGTGGCGGGGAAGTGGTGGTGGTGATTGATGCGGGGGCGTCGATGAATGCGGTTGTTGATGTGCAGGGGCGGACACGGTTGGAGGTGGCTCAGGATGATGCGGTCAAGCTTGTGCGTTCGATTGGGAGTCGATCGGCTCAGACGAAGTTTCGGGTGATCCGGGCTGGGAGTACGGCTCAGATGGTGTCGAGTGGTGCGGGGTCGTGGAGGCGGGCGCGGGCGGCGATTGAAGCCATTGAAGGGTCGGATGCTTCGAGTGATGTAGAGGCGGCGGTTGGGTTGGTGTCTGCGTTGGATGTGGAAGATGAAGAGGGTGGATCGGTGGAAACCGGATCGGTGGAGACCTTTGTGTTTACGGATTCGGGGGTTGATGATGGGTCGGTGATTGTGCGCCGGCCTGTGATTGGGAATGGGGAACGGGATGGGCGGGGGAATCTTGGGATTGTGTTGGTGGGTGGGC
>JALSHW010000017.1 GCA_026982035.1 Phycisphaerales bacterium
TGAGGGTGGGCCTTTGTTTACCTCGATTACGGATTGTGGTGCGGGTGGTTTTTCGTCGGCTATTGGGGAGATGGGTGAGCAGATCGGGGCCGATGTGCATCTGGATCGGGCACCACTCAAGTACAAGGGGTTGACTTACGACGAGATTTGGATTTCCGAAGCCCAGGAGCGGATGGTGCTGGCGGTGCCTGAGAAGCACCTGACGCAATTGCGTCAGATTTGTCAGGAAGAGCATGTGGAGATGGCTGACCTTGGGCACTTTGGGACGCCTGGGGCTGAGTTGATTTTGAATTTCCATGGCACCGAGGTCGGACGGCTTCCGATGAAGTTTCTCCATGATGGGATTCCGATGCCGACGCGGACGGCGGTGTGGAGCCCGAAAGAAATGACCACAGAGATCACGGAGAGCACAGAGAAGGGCACAGAGAAGGGCACAGAGAAGAGTGTTGATTTGGAGGATGCTCTGCTCAAGTTGCTGGCGCATCCGAATATTGCGAGTAAGCATTGGATTATTCGGCAGTATGACCATGAGGTGCAGGGCAACACCGTGGTCAAGCCGTTGGTTGGGCCGAAGGGGATTGGTCCTGGTGATGCGGCGGTGATTGAGCCGGTGCCTGGGACTGGGCGGGGGCTGGCGATTGGGTGTGGGTTGGTGACTGGTCTCAGTGATGATCCGTACCAGATGACCTTGGCGGCGATTGATGAGTGCATTCGAAATCTGGTGTGTGTGGGTGCTGATCCGGATCGGATTGCGATTCTGGATAATTTTTGTTGGCCGAGTTGTCAGAAGCCGGAGAATTTGGGTTCGTTGGTTCAGGCGGCCCATGCGTGTTATGACGGGGCCAAGGCGTATCGAACGCCGTTTGTATCGGGGAAGGATTCACTCAACAACCAGTTCACGACCAAGGACGGACGGACGATTGAGATTCCGCCAACGCTTTTGATTACGGGGATGGGGATTGTGCCTGATTTGGATACCGTCGTCACTTCTGATGCCAAGAGTCCTGGCAACTCGATTGTGTTGGTGGGCACACTTCAGTCCGAATCGCTCGGCGGTTCTCATGTCGAGATGATGGGTTTGGTTGCTGAGGGGTCGTCGATGCCGCGGGTTGATCTTGTTGCTGGTCCTGCGCTGGCACGGGCGTTGCACCGTGCGATCAAGGATGGGTTGGTCGTCAGTGCCCACGATGTGTCTGATGGTGGGTTGCTGTGTGCATTGGCCGAGATGTTGATTGCTGGGTCAACGGACGAGTCGCCGATTGGTTTTGAATGGGTTGGCGATTTGGGTTTGGGTGAAGCGTTTGCTGAATCGCCTTCGTGTTATCTTGTTGAAACCAATGATCCTGCGGGCTTGTGCAAGGGACTTGAGCGTTATTCAACGCGGGTGCTTGGCAAGCTTGATGGATCGGGCGTGTTGAAGTGTTCGACGATTGATCTGGGGGTCAATCGATTGACGGCTGCGTGGCGTGGAACACTGGATTGGTGATTCGGTTCAGTCGTACGCGAGATCAGGCGGCCGCTGCCGGGACTTTGGTGAACACTTTGATCCATTTTCCAAGATTTTTAGCGAGATCACCTTTCGAAATACATTCTGCAATTCCCAATTTCGAGGCCTCGGCTGAAGTTGCTTCACAATCCTGATTCGTCAAGATAAAGAATGACATCAGTCCATCAAGTCCGAGTTCCTGAAACTCCCGGTACACATCAAATCCAGAGCACCCTGGAAGATCAAGATCGCAAATCATGACATCGCCTGGGCGTTCATTTCTTTCGACCATTCGTTTGAGGTAATCTCGTGCTTGATTTCCATCTTGTATCCATTGAATTTTTGCTTTTGAGACTCGTTCAAGAAGCGTCATCACCAGCGTTGCCGCAAGTGCATCGTCTTCGATCAGAATGATGTGTTTGAGTGTGCCATCACCCGTTGGAATCGTTGGTTTGGCAGACTCGATTTTTTGAACGGACGATTTCGATTCTTTGCCCAATTCTGGACTCCACACCTGCACATTATTTCGTCCAGCTTCTTTGGCGGCGTACACGCCTGCATCTGATTCGATGACCAATTGGTCTGGCTTTGACAGGCGGTCTGTTGGTCCAGAATCGGTTGCCGAGACCCCAACACTCACCGTCACTGGAAGTTCGTCAGGGCCTTCGTCGATTGATCGCAGATCAAATGGCTTGCTTCCGATCTCGCTTCGAAGTCGCTCGGCAAGCATTGCCGCTTTGAGTGTCCCATATCCGGGCAGGATCACACCGAATTCTTCACCACCATATCGACATACAGTGCCTTCATTTTCAATTGATTGGCTGGCTCGTTTTGCAAGTTCAATCAAGACCAGGTCGCCTGCTGCGTGGCCATGGGTGTCATTGACACTTTTGAATTTGTCGGCATCAAAGAAAAGAACTGCGTATGCAGTACCTGATTGTACAAATTGCTCATGGGCTTCTGAAATTTTTATGTCAAACGCCTTGCGGTTGGCAATCCCGGTCATGCCATCGGTCATGGTTTGTTTGGCGAGTGATTCATTTTCGCGTTGCATGGAGATTTGGTGCTCCAGGCCTTGTTCTTGGGCTTGTGACATCAGCGTGTGTACATTTTTGAGTTCGCCGATTTCTGTTTCAAAGAGTGTTGCCAATTCTTTGGCGGCCTCGTTGACCTCTTCAAACAACGCTTCGATGTCAAGTTTCTGTTTCGGGAACCACGAAGCGGTTTGAGATTCGATCCGTCGTATGGATGATTGTGGCGTATTGGCGCTGAGTGCCTCGGCAACCTGTGTTCCAAGTGATACAGCCCGGATCATTTCAATATCACCTTTTGATGCCTTCTCAGGATCATGGTGGTGGTTGATCGCATCAGAAATGTTTTCAGGAAGACACCATTTTTTTGCCAACTCAGAACCCACTTGAGCATGGGTGAATCCCATTTTTTCTTGCTCAATCTGGAATAATTGGCCGTGATCAACCCCTCCAACAACCTCGACATATCGATCTTTCATCGCAGCAAAGTTGGCAAGCATGCCCATGTCCTGGAACAACGCTGCGGTAAAAACTTCATCTTTGTCAGAGATTCGGAAAGTTTTTGCGAGTGTTCTTGATGCGGTTGCTCCAAGGAGTGTTCGTCGCCAATGTCCGATCAGATCAAACCCCTCCCCCTCCATGTTCCCGGTTGTCTCAACCAAAGAAAATCCAAGTACCAATGACTTGACGGTATTGAGACCCAGATACCCCATCGCCCGTTCGATCGAGCCACACCGATTGGCCAATCCGTAATAACTCGAATTGACGGTCTTGAGCACTTTGCCCGCCAAGGCCTGGTCCTGCTGAACCGTCTTGGCAATCTCGCTCATTTGGACATCGGGATCGCCTGTCAATTCGATCAACTTGGACGCCACTGCGGGGAGTGACGGAAGCGATGGGCAGTTCAGAACATCTTCAAGAAGCATCTGGCTCATTGGGGAATCCCTTGGTGAATAGTGAATCATGCTGAGTCAACCACACTCCTCTGTGCAGCACACTCCCCCCCTCAATCGGTGGACTCCCCCCCTGAATTGAGTAGTGACCAGAAGAAATTTAGGAAAAACACCCAGTACAACTTGGATTGTTGTCTGTCCAAAAGAATACGGGATACTACCTAAAATTCAACTGAATTATCGGAGCCCATATTCATTGAGTTTTCGGTACAATGTTCGCTCTCCGATGCCCAGCATTTTGGAGGCCTGCTCTCGGTTTCCCGCTGTGAGTTTGAGGGTTTCGCGGATGGCTTGGCGTTCGAGTTGTTCGAGACTTGTGCCGGCGAGTGATCCTATTGAATAGGAATTGTCGCTTGTGTTGGACTCTTGTTCTCGGACCTCGTCGGGGACATGTTCGACCCCGATTTTATGGTTCTTGCTTGGGCCGCTCATTACGACCATGATTTGCACCACATTGAGGAGTTGGCGTACATTGCCTGGCCAGTCGTAGGCCGTCAGGCGGAGCATGGCACCGTCCGATAGTTCGGGGATGGGATTGCCCGGATTGAGTTCACTTGCAAACTTGCTGACCGCATGACGGACGATTCTTGGAATATCCTCACGACGATCTCGGAGGGCGGGGAGATGAATCATCGTGCCTTTGATGCGGAAGTAGAGGTCTTGGCGGAAGGTGCCTTCTTTGATCATGGCTTGGAGGTCTCTGTTGGTCGCGCTGACCAATCGGACATCAACTTTGCGGGTGTCGTTGGAACCCAGCCGAACAACTTCGCCGGATTCGAGAACTCTCAAGAGTTTGGCTTGCATGGTCAGGGGCATGTCACCGATTTCATCGAGGAAAAGAGTGCCGCCGTTGGCGTATTCGAAGACGCCTTCGCGGTCTTTGTCGGCACCGGTGAACGCGCCTCGGACATGGCCGAAGAGTTCATCTTCAAGTAGATTCTCGGCTTGACCGGCGCAGTTCATGGATTTGAATTTCTTATCCTTGCGATTCGAGTTCCGATGCACGGCCTGGGCAATGAGTTCTTTGCCTGTCCCGCTTTCGCCTGTGATCAGCACCGCAATGTTTGAACGGGCGACCGTTCGCACGGTTTCAATGATCTTCCGCATCGACTCAGCACCGGCGATGATGCCCTCAAAGCCCTCATGCTGGACAAGGTCTTTCAACTCCTCAGACTCACTCCGAAGCACGGCCTGCTCGGCGGCCCGCTGAACGACCGACCGCAACACCACCAAGTCCAATGGTTTTTCGACGAAATCGAATGCCCCGTGTTTGAAGGCGTCGCGTGCGGTGGGGACATCGCCGTGGGCCGTCACCATGATGGTCTCGGCGTCGGGTTGGTGTGTGCTTGCCAGATCGAGGACGATCATGCCTGCGTTGGAGCCGTCGTTGTTGACGCCGTGCTTTCCCGCGCTTTCGGGCATGCGGAGATCGGTGATGATGACATCGAACTTGCCGCCTGTGATTTCTTCGTAGGCCCGATCAATGTCGTGGACGCTGGTGCAGATGTGGCCTGGACGGCGCAAGGCGTCGACGATGACCTCGGCGTGCTCGATCTCGTCTTCGACGATGAGGACCTGGGCGATGACGGGTTCGTGGTTGGGGTCGGTTTCTGGCATTGTCAGGATTGTAGGATGTCTGTTGTCGCATCTGAGGGCTCGACGATCTGATCTTCGGTGGTCCGGCTCGCCGAGCCGGAGTCTTTGTTTTGCTGTTTTTTGTGGCTTGAAGAACCCGGCTCGGCGAGCCGGGCCACCGAGAACATGTCCTACAAAGACAGCACGCCGAGTTGGTGGCGGCGGAGGGCACAGGCGGCGATGGCCAGGGCGTCGGCAAGATCGGCGGGTTTGGGGAGTTCTGGGAGATTGAACATGGACTGGATCGAGCGTTGCATCTGTTCTTTGGTCGCTCGGCCTGAGCCCGTCGCGGCTTTTTTGACCTCGGCGGGTTTGAGTTCGACGACCTCGATGCCTGCTGATCGGGCGGCGAGCAGGATCACGCCTCGGGCGTGGGCCATCTTGATGACGGTGCCTGGATGATCTTTGTGGGCGAACATGCCTTCGATGGCGATGAGGTCGGGCTTGACGCGTTCGATGAGTTCGGTGACATCGGTATGGAGTTCGACGAGGCGGTCGCCGATCGGGGGTGTGGGCTGGCCGGACTTGGTGAGTCGGAAGACGCCGGCTTCGATGATGGAGGGGCGGATGGAGTCGCCGGCGACGCAGCCATAGCCGGTGATGGATAGGCCGGGATCGAAGCCGAGGACTTGCATGGTGGTAGTCTACACGATCTGGGTGTTCGATTGCATGGACTTGAGGGTATGAACAATTGTCTTGACCATCGCGTCGGCCTCGATGTTGAGGTGATCCCCCACCGCTTTGTCGCCCAGGGTGGTTCGGTCGAGGGTTTCGGGGATGAGGGCGACTTCGATCCAGTGTTGGTCGGTGCTGGGATCGGTGTTGAGGTTGGCGATGGTCAGGGAGATGCCGTCGATGGCGACGGAGCCCTTGGGGATCATCCATTGCATCATGGCGGGGTCGAGCCCGATGCGGATTCGATAGCCGTCGGCGGTATTGACCGCGATGATTGTGCCGATGCCGTCGATGTGGCCTTGGACTTGGTGCCCGTCGAGGGTGTCGCCGACGCGGAGGGCGTGTTCGAGGTTGATCAGATCGTTGGGTTTCCAGTTGCCTAGGGTGGTTTTGGCGAGGGTTTCGGGGATGGCCTCGAAGACCCAGCCGGTGGGGTCGAGCCGGACAACGGTGAGGCAGCAGCCGTTGTTGGCGATGGAGTCGCCTGGCTTGGGCTGATGGGTCCAGGTGAGGGGGTCGATGGTGAATTGAAGGCCTTGCTCGGTCTTCTGGATCGAGCGGACCGCTCCGACGGCTTGGACAATGCCTGTAAACATGGAGAACCCTAGGCCAAGGGGTGCGGATGGGCAGTGAATGGCCAGTGGATGGCCAGTGGATGGTCATCTGTGGAGGGAATTGGGGCGGCAATGTGCTGTGGGCCGCCCTATCCTTCTGGACGATCGAAT
>JALSHW010000018.1 GCA_026982035.1 Phycisphaerales bacterium
TGGATCGGGTGAGGGGTCGGGGGATGGGGAATGTCGGGATGATTGGTGTGCTGGTGATGATGGGCCTGTGCAGGTGTGGAATGGTGGGCTTGGGGTTGCGGGGCGGGTGTCGCACTTTGAGGCGATTGTGAATGATTTTGTGAATGCGTATCGGGATCAGGGGCATTTGTGTGCTGATATTGATCCGTTTGGTCGGGAGCGGGCTCGGCCTGAGCTTTTGAAGATAGAACATCATGGGTTGAAGGATGGGGATTTGGATCGAATGGTGGATGGGTCTGGGATGGGGATGGGGATGCAGGTGCCTTTGCGGGCGGTGATTGCCCGGCTTGAGGAGGTGTATTGTGGGTCGATTGGGCTCGAGATTATGCATGTGGCTGATATTGAGCAGCGGTCTTGGTTGATGCATCGGTTTGAGACGGTTGGGGGGAAGTTGGAATTGGATCGGACGCGGAAGCTTTTGATTCTTGAGCAACTTACCAAGTCGGAGATGATTGAGAAGTTTTTGGGACGGCGGTATCCGGGGGATAAACGGTTTTCACTTGAAGGTGGTGAAGCGTTGATTCCGTTGCTGGATCATTTGATCGAGACGGCGTCTGATTTTGGTGGTGAAGAGATTGTGATGGGGATGGCGCATCGGGGGCGACTCAATGTATTGAACAATACGATTGGGAAGACCTATGAGCAGATTTTTACGGAGTTTGAAGAGAACTGGTCGGATGACTTTGTTGATGGGGGCGGGGATGTGAAGTATCACCAGGGGTATTCGGGGACACGACGGTTTCCCAATGGGAAGATGATGCATCTTGCGTTGGCATCGAATCCGAGCCATCTTGAGGCGGTCAATGGGGTGATTGAGGGGCGGGCGCGTGCCAAGCAGCGGCTCAAGGGGGATATGGATCGGAGCCGGGTGATTCCGATTTTGATTCATGGGGATGCGGCGGTTACGGGGCAGGGGATTGTTGCGGAGGTGTTGAATTTTTCGCAGCTTGAGGGGTACACGACTGGGGGGACTGTGCATGTGGTGATTAATAATCAGATTGGTTTTACGACGGTGCCTGAGGATTCTCGGTCGAGTCGGTATTGTACGGATATTGGCAAGTCGATTGATGCGCCGATTTTTCATGTGAATGCGGATGATCCTGATGCGGTGGTGACTGTTGCTCAGATTGCGATGGAGTATCGTCAGCAGTTTAAGCGGGATGTGTTTATTGATTTGCAATGTTTTCGGAAGTATGGACACAATGAGCAGGACGAGACGAGTTTTACGCAGCCATTGATGGCGGCGATTATTAAGAAGAAGGCGTCGGTGCTGAAGATTTATACGGACAAGTTGCTTGCTGAGGGTGTGATTCAGGAGGCGGATCGTTTGTCGATTGATGATCGGATTACCGAGACATTGGAACGGGCCCAGCGGTCGGCTCAGGAGTTGGCGCAGGATCCTTCGATTGATCCTGGGAGTCAGCGTTGGGCGGGGCAGACGCATGAATATCAGTTTGATCGTTTGGAGACGGGGGTTTCTCGTGAGATGATTCGGGAGGTTGCTGGTTCGATTGGGCGGGTGCCTGAGGGGTTCAATTTGAATCCGAAGTTGAAGAAGTTGTTTGCGGATCGGGGGAAGCTTGGGGATAGCGAGGTGGGTGCTGAGATGATTAGTTATGCTGATGCTGAGCAGTTGGCGTTTGGGACGCTGCTTCTTGAGGGGCATCCGATTCGATTGTCTGGGCAGGATTGTCGTCGGGGTACTTTTTCGCATCGTCATGCGGTGGTGCGGGATATGAAGACTGCGGAGCCGTATACGCCTTTGAATAATATTCGTGATCTTGGGATTGAGGGGACGGATCATCCGGCGGGGACGATTGGGAGTCATGGGTTGCCTCGGCAGGCGAAGATGTGTGTGTATGACTCGCCTTTGAGCGAGGCGAGTGTGCTTGGGTTTGATTATGGGTATTCGCTTGCGGATCCGAGGATGCTTGTGATTTGGGAGGCGCAGTTTGGTGATTTTGTCAATGGGGCTCAGGCGATTATTGATCAGTTTATTGCGTCTGCGGAGGGGAAATGGGATCGTTGGAGCGGGCTTGTGATGTTGTTGCCTCATGGGTATGAGGGGGCTGGTCCTGAGCATTCATCGTGCCGGGTTGAAAGATTTTTGGAGTTGTGTGGTGGGGACAACATGCAGGTGGTGTATCCGTCGACGGCGGCGCAGGTGTTTCATATGTACCGGCGGCAGATGAATCGGTCGTTTAGAAAGCCATTGGTGGTGTTGACTCCGAAGTCGATGTTGCGGACGCCTACGAGCAAGTTTGATGAGATTCTTGAGGGTGGGGCGTTTGCTGAGATGCTGGATGATCCGAAGTTTGTTTCGGGTGATTGGGATCGTTCTGGCGTGAAACGAGTTTTGCTTTGCAGTGGGAAGATTTATCATGAGTTGCACGCTCGACGGGAGTTGATCGAACGATCGGACACCGCGATTGTTCGGATTGAACAGTTGTACCCGTTTCATTCAGAGATGCTCAAGGAAATCGTTGGGTTGTATCCTGATGGGGTTTCGATTGAGTATGTGCAGGAAGAGACTTACAACGCGGGGGCGTGGTTGTTTGTGAGTGATACGGTGCAGAAAGAGCTTGGGTGGGCGAGGCCTGGGTATATTGGGCGGGCTCGGTCGAGTAGCCCGGCGACGGGTTCGAAGGTTCAGCACAAGATTGAGCAGGAACAGATTATAACGGAGGCGATCGGGGCCAAGCCCGAAGCGTCTGGCACGGAAGCGGAAGTTGCAGCGGCCCGGGCGTAAATGCACTCAGAACAAGGACGGTTAAAGAATGACTACCAAGATTGAAATTCCTAGTGTCGGCGAATCGGTGACCTCGGGCGTTATCTCAGCATGGAGTGTTGCGGAGGGGGAGTATGTTGAGCGGGACCAGACGGTGCTTGAACTTGAGACGGATAAGGTGACGATGGAAGTGCCTGCGCCGGCGTCGGGGATTGTTTCGTATGGTGCTGCGGAGGGGGATGAGGTTGATGTGGGGGCTGTTGTGGGAACGATTGATGAATCGGTGGCCAAGCCGGCGGGGGATGCGCCGGTTGCTCCGGTACCAGAAGTTGCTTCGGGTTCAACATCGAGTGACGCTCGACCCGAAGGAGCCGAAGACGGCTCCGACGGGGCACCCAGAGAAGAAACCCAGCGTCGTCAGGAACGGGCAAGTGGTGATGTGAAGGCGACGCCTTTGGCTCGGAAGTTGGCCGAGGAGAAAGGGGTGAGTCTTTCGTTGATGACGGGGACTGGGGCTGGGGGGCGGATTCGAGAGCAGGATGTGCTTGGGTTTGTGCAATCGGGGGCGAGTGCCCCAGCGGCGACTTTGGTGCCCGTTGCAGGATCAAGAGAAGTTGCGGTCGAACGAATGAGCCCGATGCGGCAAAAGATTGCTTCGCGGCTTGTTGAAGCGCAGCAAACCGCGGCGATGTTGACGACCTTTAACGAAGTCGATATGGGGGCGGTGATGGAACTTCGGAAGCAGTACAAGGAGCAGTTTGCTGAGACGCATGGGGTGGGGCTTGGGTTTATGTCGTTCTTTGTTAAGGCGTGTGTGCAAGGGTTGCAGAAGTTTCCGTTGATCAACTCGTACATCACGGCGGGGGCTGATGGGAAGCCGGCGATTCAGTCGCATAACTATCAGGATATTGCCATTGCGGTTGCTGGGAAGAAGGGGCTGGTGGTGCCTGTGCTTCGGAATACCGAGGGCATGGGGTTTGCGACGATTGAGAAGACCATCAAAGACCTTGGGAAGCGGGCTCGTGAGAACAAGCTTGAACTGAGCGAGATGATGGGGGGGACCTTTACGATTACCAATGGTGGGATCTTTGGGTCGTTGATGTCGACGCCGATTTTGAATCCGCCTCAGAGTGCGATTTTGGGGATGCATGGGATTAAGAAGCGGGCGGTTGAGGATCCACATAATCCTGGGCAGATTGCTTTGAGGCCGATGATGTATTTGGCGTTGAGTTATGATCACCGGATTGTTGATGGGGCCGAGGCGGTGCAGTTCTTGGTGTCGATTAAGGATGCGATTGAGGATCCGGCTCGGTTGATGCTGGATATTTGAGATGGGGCTGAGTTTCAAAGACCCGACGCGGATAAGAATCCGAGTCGGGGCACCCGGCAATCAATCGCAAGATGCTACGAAGAACAGTGATCCAGAAGGCCTTGGCAGGCGAGTTGTAGCATTTGGTGGACTTGTTGGAATCCTTGGTCGCCGCCGTAGTAGGGGTCGGGGATGTCGGGGGATGTAGTTGTGGGGTCGAAGGATCGGATGAGGTGGAGTTTTTGCTTTGGGGCGGCTGCTTTGATGAGGTCGTGTTTGTTTTGGGTGTCCATGGGGATGATGTAGTCGAAGTATTCGATGTCTGTTTTTGGGTCGAACTGCCTGGCGCGTTGGGTTGAAATGTCGATGTTGTGGAGGGCGGCGATTTGGATGGAGCGGGGGTCTGGGGGATTTCCGGTGTGGTAGGAGGCGGTGCCGCAGGAGTCTATTTTGTAGTGGTTGGTGAGGTTGTTTTGGTTGATGAGATTTTGGAAGATGCCTTGGGCGAGGGGGGAGCGGCAGATGTTTCCTAGGCAGACGAAGAGGATTGTTGTTTGGTCGGGCATGGGGAAGATTAGGCGTTTGTGAGTTGGGATTGCATGTGGTTTACGATTTGGTCCATTTCGTTGAGGAGTTGGCCGGAGGTTCCTTGGGCGCGGGAGAAGCCGGCTTTACCTGAGTGTCTGAGGTTGAGGATGGGGATGCCTGCTCTTGAGAGGAGGCGGTCGATGAGGTGGGTGGAGCCGGAGGTGTGGTCGTTTGGGTGGATGTAGGTGTCGAGGAGGGGGAGGAGTTTTGGGAGTGGGTCTGTGGTGGTGAGGAGGCGGAAGGGTTTTTGGAGTCCTCGGTGGTGTCGGAGGGCTTGGTTGAGGTTTTTGGCGGTTTTGGGGACGATGCCTAGGACTTGGTAGCCCGAGACTGAGAGGAGGCCTAGGAGGAAGGCGAACTCTCTTGCGTCGACTTGGTTTGGGGCGTCGGCGATGGCGGCGATGACGATGGTGTGGTCGTCGATGTTGAGTTGGGCGCGGGCGGCGGTGCGTTGTTTTTTGGTTGGTTGGGGTGGGTCGATGAGGGGGGCGAGAAGTTGGTCGGTTTGGCAGGTGTGGCGGAAATCTTGCCAGGTGTCGTGGTCTTGGTTTTCAAAGACTCGGATGGTGTCGATGTTTTGGGGAGGTTTGGTGATGGTGGAGGGTTTGGTGGAGATGAGTTCTGTGGGGATGTCGTGGTGGGTGGCGACGGATGAGGCGAGGTGGATGAGTTCGTCGGACCAGCAGAGGATTCTTGATGGGGTGATGTTTGATTGGTTGAGGCGGGTGAGGAGTTGTCGTTTGAGGGAGGTTGGATTGGAGAGGAGGGGGGTGAGGTGGATAGAGGGGGGGAGGCCTAGTTCGGCGGCGGTGTTTTTGGTGGTGGCGTCGCCGATGGTGTAGATTTGGCTGTGGGGTGGTGGTGGGGTGAGTGAATGTTTGAGTGCGCCTGTGAGGAGGAGGCAGGGGGTGGTGCGTCCGAAGTTGGTGTGTGTGTTTTGGTTTGGGCGTGTGGATGGTGGGGCGATGAGGTGGATCGTTTGGGGTTGGGTGGATGAAGGGTTTGGGGAGATCATGTGGCGGGTATTTTGATGGGGTTATTTTCGATTGAGAACGGTTTCGCCGATTTCGTGGCGGTAGAAGAGTTGTGAGATGCCTAGGCCTGCGCGTTGTGCGAGTTTTTGTTCGATGGCGATTTGGTCTGTATTTCCGTTGGTATTGAGTCCTGGAAGTTGGGGTATTTGGATTTCAAGTGGGTGTCCGAATTCGGATTCTGGCCAGATTCGTTTTCCTTGTGCAACATCGATGACTTTGATTCTTAGCGAAGCTTGTGGGATATAGGAGCCGGTTTCTGGGGTGAGGGAGAAGTTTGTGACGACTGCGTAGATGACGATGTCGGCTCCTACGGATTGTCCGAGTTCTGAGATGCTCATGCGTTGGGAGTGTGATTCTTTGGTGGCCGTGGCGATGATGGTTCGCGGTTCGAGCATGTCTGTGAGGATTCTTTTTTCGAGGAGTTGGTTTGTGGCGGTGTCTGCCATGGCGTAGCGGAGGCGTCGTTGTGCGATTTTGCTGGAGGGGTCGTCTACGAAGACGACGGTGGTGGCGTTTTCTGGGAGGGTGTAGACGGGGTTGATTTTTGCTGGGCCATGGATGGCGTAGGCGACGGGGGTGATGATGTTGCAGCCCGGGATGAATGCGATGAATGCGATTGCGGCGAGGTGGATGAATGTTTTTGGTGTGTTCATGGGTGTGTGTTTTCTTGAGGTGGATTTAGTATGGGATGGTGTTTGGTTCGTCGTGTTCGTAGAAGAGCCAAGCAATACGGTTGATGAAGCGATTGGAGAGTTCTGCAGTGACGGCGGCTTCTGGGAT
>JALSHW010000019.1 GCA_026982035.1 Phycisphaerales bacterium
ACATTCAATCCCAACGGCAAAGGCCTCCCCCCCGTCTCCTCATGCCACCACCGACCAATATCCCCAATCGCCCGCAATCCCGACTCCCCAAAGGTCAACTGCGCCTCATGAATCAACAACCCCGCATCCACAGCCCCATCCAACACCGCCCCGGGAATCTCCGAAAACAACATCGGCACAAACCTGAACCCAGGCGAAATCAGATTCAGCGTCAAAAACGCACTCGTGTTGACCCCAGGCACCGCGACAGTCACCCCCTCATTCAAGTCTTCCAACGACCGCAACCCCGACCCATCCGCCACCACAACCTTGGGCCCATAGTTCTCCCCAAAAGACCCCCCCGACCGTGTTATCACATACCGATCCGCAAGCGCCGGATACGCCCCGCACGAGATCGCCGTGATGTCATACGGCTCACCCGATCCACCAATCGCCAGTGTGTTGAGTTCCTCCACATCCCGCGCCACACACCCAAACCGAAACCGCCCCGTATCAATCTGAGGCCTTCCCAACGACCCATCAATCGCCGACCCATCCGGATTCGTAATCCCCGTCAAAGGCCACCACATCACCAAATCATCCGAATCCGGCGAATGAGCAAGCGAAAGCAAAATGGTTTCTGTGTCAGGCATGATGATTCAATACTTGATTTCAATACTTGGTAAGCGACGGATCAAGCCGATCCGACCACCAGTGAATCCCCCCAGCAACCGACCGAGCCCCCATAAATCCTTGCTCCTGCAAATACATCGCCACATCCAACGACCGCCTCCCAGTCCGGCACAACACCGCCACCAAAGTATCCTCCTCAATATCAAGTTCCCCAAGAGCCCCCGCCAATTCCCCCATCGGAATATGCACACTCCCATCAATGGCCGAAATCTCCAACTCATGCGGCTCCCGAATATCAAGCAACACAAAATCATCCACCCTCCCCACATGTTTCTCATGCGTCTCAACCACACTGATCTCCAACGCCTCATTGAACGGATAGTTTGGTGGGTTGTTCGTATCACTCATCCGATGTCTCCTCTGCCCGTCCCGACGACCACCCCGACGACCACCCCGACGACCATATGTTCTCCTGCCGACTCCGCTTCCAAACCCGCCTCGGGCTCCAGTGCGAGTTGGTCAACTCAAACTGAATCAAATACGGATCAATCAACCATCGCAACGACGCCCCAAGTTCAAAAATATTCCGAATCACCCCAACACTGTAGGACCCCTTCTGAAAGTCCACCGCCGACTCGGCCGTCGGAAACAACCCATACGCCCTCGGCTTCTGGGTCCGCCCAGGCGCCGGAATCAACCGAAGCGTCCCCCCATGAGCGATCCCATCAATCGGAGCAAGAAACACCGTCGTCTCCCACCCCCCCCGACGCTCCGCAACCAAGTCCAACCCAGCCCGCTCAGCACCCTCCCGAAAGGTCCCCGTCCGTTCCACCGCCCCAATCTCCAGCCGAGCATTCACCCCATGCTGACAACCCGCCATCAACCAGCACAACAGAACCAAAATAACACCACCAGGCATCGACATACGCAACAATAGTAGGGGAATAGACACCACCGGCACCCTATTGTTTCTCCAGCAATGGCCAAGAACAAAAAGAAATCCAAAACCCACTCGCCCACCTTCGACAACCGCCGGGCCCGCCACGACTACTTCATCGAAGACACCATGGAGGTCGGCATCGTCCTGGAGGGCTCCGAAGTCAAAAGCATCCGCGATGGCAACTGTTCCCTCAAAGAGGGCTTCATCACCGTGGACCTCGAACCTCCCCGCCTCACCCTCCACCAGACCGACATCCCACCCTACCAGCCCGCCGGTGCCCTCAACCACAAACCCAAACGCGACCGCCTGCTCCTTGCCAAAAAACGCGAAATCGAACGCCTCGCCAGAGCCGTCGATGTCAAAGGCGTCACCCTCATCCCCCTCAAACTCTACTTCTCAGGCGGCTTCGCAAAGATCACCCTCGCCATCTGCAAAGGCAAAGCCCAACACGACAAACGCCACGCCATCGCCGACCGAGAAAACCAACGCGACATGCAACGCGCCATGTCCCAACGCATGAAGTTCTAACCCCCCAAAGTTCTAACCCCCCAAAGTAAAAATCACGCGATGCGGACACACTCTCTCAAAGCAAAGTTTCATCGATGAAACCAAGATCAATAGCCATCTTGCTTTTACTTAGCCTCACGCTGGTTCTCCTCGCCACCCTCCGCCTCATGGTCGGCACAAACGCTCTTCACTTTGGGGGGTGGGGCATCTCCTCCGACCCCCACATCCATTCCCTCCGCATCCACCGAGTCTGGACCGCCGCCATCGTCGGCTCTACCCTCGGCATCGCAGGCACACTCCTCCAATCACTCCTCCGAAACCCCTTGGCCGCCCCAGACCTCATGGGCTTGTCGGCCGGAGCCAGCTTCGCCGTCACCCTCACCATCTTCATCACCGGCGCATCCCTCTCCGTAGGCGGTGCATCCCTCCCCGCCCTCATCGGTGCCATCACCGTCCTCATCCTCGTCTACACCCTCTCCCAACGCCAAGGCGTCATCGACCCCGTCACCATGATCCTCATAGGCGTCATCACCTCCGTCATCCTCGGCGCCGCCACCATGCTCGTCGCCTCCCAAATGCCCGACCGCGGCTTCGGCACCTCCCGCTGGATGATGGGCAATCTCCGCCAAGACCTCACCAACACCCACCTCACCATCGCAACCCTCACCGCCGCTCTGGTTCTCATCGTCGGGCTTGTTCAATCAACCTCATACGACGCCGGCGCCCTCCCCATCGACGAAGCCAAAAGCATCGGCCTCAACATCAGCCGCACAAGAATCACCCAACTCGCCGGCGCAGGAATCCTCACCACCATCTCCATCATCCTCGCAGGCCCCATCGGCTTCGTAGGCCTCGTCAGCCCCCACATCGTCCGCACCCTCATAGGCCCAAAACACCGTGACCTCCTCTTCGGCTCCGCAATCACCGGCGCCTCAATGGTCGTCGGCGCCGACCTCATCACCCGAATCATCCAAACAAGCGCAGGCCGAATCCCCATCGGCGTCCTCACCGCCCTCATCGGAGGCCCCCTCTTCCTCGCCCTCCTCCTCAAACAACGCACTTCACAATCCGACCACTAGCAAGTTTTTCCCTAGGTGCGGGTAGCAAATTTCCCCCTGGGTGCGGGTGCCCCGACTCGCATTCTTATGCGCAGTCGGGTCTTTTCTTCTCTCCTCCCCCGTCCTGACGGGGGAGGTGTCGCGCAGCGACGGAGGGGGTCTTTCTTACTCTTACTCTTCCCCCAGTGGCCAGTCCCTTCTTCCTCAAGCGGGTGCCCTGCTGGTGGGCTTTGCCACCTGCAGGTCTTCACTTTGGGGGGTCAAGCATTAAAATACCGCGCCTCAGGATGATGGCTCACAATCGCGCAAGTCGATTGCTCCGGATCAATCTGGAAATTCTCCGTCAAATCACACCCAATCCGAGTCGGATCCAAAAGTTCCCACATGGTCGTGTGCGCACTCATGTCCGGGCACGCCGGATACCCAAACGAGTACCGCGACCCCCGATACTTCTGCTGGAACAATCCTTTCATCTCACTCGAATCCTCATGCCCAAGCCCAAGTTCTTGCCGAATCCGCTTATGCCAAAGCTCCGCCAGACCCTCGGCCGCCTCAACTCCAAGCCCATGCCAATACAAATACTCCTGATACCGATCCGACTCAAACAGTTCCTTGGTATGCACGCTGATCGTCTCTCCCATCGTCACGCACATCATTCCAATCACATCCCGCCGCCCGAGTGATTTACATTCATCCAGATCACGATAAAAATCAGCAATGCACAGACATTTGTTGCTCGCCTGCCGAGGGAACACAAACCGCTGCACTTCCCGATCATGATCCTCCGCATCAAACACGATCAGCGTATCCCCATCACTGCTGCACGGAAAGTACCCATACACAACCTTGGGCTTCAAAATCTCCCGCTCCAAACACGCCGCTTTCAACTCTTCAAACTTCGGCTTGGCCACATCCTCAAGCATCGCTTGATACGCCGCCTTCTCCTGCTTCCCACGCTTGAGTTGCCACTGCACACTAAAGAGCGCCGTCGGATTCACATACGCAAAAATATCACGCAGCGAAATCTTCTCAACCACCCGCGTCCCCCAAAACGGTGGCACCGGCACCTCATTGTCCCGCGCCACTTCAGACCGAACCAGCGTCGCCGCCACGGTCGCCTTGGCACCCTCAATCTTGGCCTGATGCTTGGCAACATTCACATTCCGAGCGTCCCGCCGCTGATTCGCCGCGACAATTAATTCGCCGCTCGTCCCCTCAACAATCGCATTCATCGTATCAAGCCCATCAAAAGCATCCTTGGCATAATGCAAATCCCCTTCGTACACACGACTCAAATGCCCCTCCGCATATGTCCGCGTCAGCGCAGCCCCACCAAGCAACACAGGCACCGAAACCCCCGCCTCATTGAGCTGCCCAAGATTCTCCTCCATCACATTCACACTCTTAACAAGCAACCCCGACAACCCAATCGCATCGGCCTTGGTTTCTTCAAACGCTTTCAAAATAGCATCAATCGGCTGCTTGATCCCAAGATTGTGCACCGTAAACCCATTATTACTCAACAAAATATCAACCAAATTCTTCCCAATATCATGCACATCCCCCTTCACCGTCGCAAGCACAATCGACCCTTTGCTTGATAAACCGTCGGACACATCATTCTTCTCCATATGCGGCTCCAAAAGCGCCACCGCCCCCTTCATCACCTCCGCACTCTGCAACACAAACGGCAACTGCATCTGCCCACTCCCAAACAACTCGCCCACCGTCTTCATCCCCGCAAGCAAATGATCATTGATAATTTCCAACGGCGCATACTTCTCAAGAGCCCGTTCAATCGTCCCCTCAAGCCCCGCCTTCTCCCCATCCACAATATGCCCCCGCAACCGCTCCTCAAGCGTCAAATCAACCTTGACTTTCTTCGTCGATTGCTCTTCTTCATCGGTAAACAACGCAATCAAATGCGACAATGGATCATGCCCATCAGCACGCCGATCCATCAACAAATCCATCGCGGCTTCTTTCAACGACGAATCAATCCGATGCAAAGGCGTAATCTTCGACGCATGCACAATCGCACTGCTCATCCCCGCCTCAACAAGTTCATGCAACAACACCGCATTAATCACCACCCGCGCCGCCGGCTTCAACCCAAACGAGACATTCGACAACCCACAAGTCGTCTGCACCTCCGGAAACGCCTCGCAAATCCGCCGCGTCCCCTCAATAAGTTCAAGCCCGCTCCGACGATCCGATTCCATCCCCGTCGACACAGGCAGTACCAACGGATCAAGAAACAAATCCGACACCAACAACCCATGCACTTGTGTCGCCCGTTCAATCGCCCGCGTCGCAATCGAAACCTTCCGATCCGCCGTCCGCGCCATCGCCTCCTCAACATCCTCATCAATCGTCCCAATCACCAGCCCCGCCCCAAACCGCTTGGCCATCACGCACAACGCATCAAACTTCTCCTCTCCCTCCTCAAAGTTCGCACTGTTAATAATGCACTTGCCCGCCGACGCCTTCAAACCCGCCAAAATCACCTTCGGATTCGTCGAATCAAGCATCAACGGCGCATCGACCGACTTGACAATCCGCGAAACCACCTCATGCATATCCCGCGGATTATCCCGCCCCGCAACATCCACATTCACATCCAAAACATGCGACCCATCCCGCACCTGCTCCCGCGCAAGCGACACAATCCCATCAAAATCTTCCTCTTCCAGCAGCCGCTTAAACTTCCGCGACCCCGAAGCGTTGCACCGCTCCCCAACAATCAAAAACGACAAGTCCTGCCGATACTCCGTCGCCGAATACAACGATGAACATGCAGGCACAAACTCTGCCGCAGGTCTTTGAACCTTCTCCGCCGAATCCACCCGCTTCCGCAATAATTCAATATGCCCAGGCCCCGTCCCACAACACCCCCCAATCGCATCAACCAACCCCTCACTCAACAACGGCTCAATCGCCAAAGCAAACCCCTCCGCCCCAAGCGGATACACCGTTTCCCCCGCCTCAAGCACAGGCAACCCCGCATTGGGCATCACCGTAATCGCACGATCCCACAACCGCCCCAGCGTCCGCACATGGTTCATCATCTCCACAGGCCCCGTCGCACAATTCAGCCCAAGTGCCGCAATCGGTAATGGCCGCAACGCCTCAATCGCCGCCTCAATCGAAGACCCCACCAACATCGTCCCCGTCTGCTCAATCGTCACCGAAACAAAAATCGGCACCGACCCCGCCTCTCGACCCAACTCCGCCTCCGCATTCTGCACCGCCTGAATCGCACCCTTAATCTGCAATAAATCCTGACAAGTCTCAATCAAAACACAAT
>JALSHW010000020.1 GCA_026982035.1 Phycisphaerales bacterium
CCCTTGAACCATGTCCGATGTGTGCCGGGTTGATTGTCAATGCTCGGATTGGCCGTGTGGTCTATGGAGCCGACGATCCCAAAGCCGGGGCGGTTCGATCGTTGTACCAGTTGTGCGATGACGAGCGTCTGAACCACCGCTCAGAGATCATCCCCGGCATCATGTCCTCAGAGTCCTCAACAATGCTCAAATCGTTCTTCAGGCAACTCAGGGACGCACACGGACAATCTTGAGGATTGGCCTGAGGGCCAGTCGATCAACTTGGTTTATCCCACACCTATCCACACGATGATCCTGAATCAACGACGACTTGGATGTGAACCCCACTGGCTGGCTCTTCTCTTTTATACCAATAGTTAATAAATTATGGTGGTGGTCGTAATTGACGCGCCCAATAGGTGAACAACCCTGTGACGAAAGACCATAATCACTGAAAACGAAACGATTTAGAAGGTTTATTTCGCTGTGCCCCGCCTGTCGGTTGGGTGTCATGTAGAAACCACTGCGCGCCGGTGTGATTGGGTTCAGCGTGACTGACCCGGATGGGTGCCGTCAAACAATTGGCGCGATCGAGCGCATTGGCGCGCTTATCCACCGTTTGTCCACAGGGGAAGCGACAGTTTGAAGTCCGTCAAAAGACCCAAATCTGGGTCATCAACCAGGGCCCACGCGGAGTCGAGACTCGATGGCCAAAACATCGTTGTGAAGGGATTCGTCTTCTTTGATTCGTTTGGTGATCGTCTTGACCGCGTGCATGACGGTCGTGTGGTCGCGGCCGCCGTATTGGGCACCGACCTCTTCGAGCGAATGGTGGGTGTATTTGCGAGAGAGATACATTCCGACCTGTCGAGGAAGGGCGATGGACTTATGGCGTCGCTTGCCAAGGATTTCGGTGCGTTTGACGGTGTAGTACCCAGCGATTTCAGTGATGATCTTGTCGATGGATGTGCCTGTGCCTTGGGTGCTGACGGCGGCGGCAAACTCCTCACCCAAAGCATCGCGGGCCAGATCAAGGTCGATCTTCTTCTGTTCAACAGTTGCGTAGATTTGGAGTTTGGTGATCGCTCCTTCGAGTTCGCGGATATTGGTGTCGATGTAGTGGGCGATCTCGGTGACGACGGGGTCTGGGAGGGTGAGTCCGCGGGCCTCGGCTTTGCGTTTGAGAATCTCGATTCTGGTTTCAAAGCCGGGTTTATCGACCTTGGCGACCAATCCCCACATGAACCGAGAAACCAGCCGTTCTTCGAGGGCGGGGATTTCTTCGGGCGGAGCATCCGATGAGAGAATAATCTGTTTATTGGCTTGGTACAAGGCATTGAAGGTGTGGAAGAACTCTTCTTGGGTGCGGTCGCGTTTGGAGAGGAAGTGGATGTCGTCGATGACCAGCAGATCCACATCGCGGAATGTATGGCGAAACTCGGCCATCTTGCCAGACTGGACCGCGCTCATGAACTGGGTCATGAACCCATCGCACGAGACATAGTGCAGGTTAATCTCGGGGTTGTCCTGGGTAATTTTGAGGCAGATGGCTTGGAGCAGGTGGGTCTTTCCGAGCCCGACCCCGCCATGGATGAAGAGCGGGTTGTAGGCGAATCCTGGATTTTCAGAGACGGCCACCGACGCCGCGTGGGCCAGCCGGTTGTTGGGGCCGATGACAAACTCGTCGAATCCATAGTCTGGATTGATGGGAAGGGCACCGTTTGAACCGATTCGGGCACGCTCAGAACTGACATGGAGAATCCCAGGCGTATTGGATGAGGGCAATTTGGAAGTGGGCAATGGCTCAGAGAGCTCTTGATCCGACAATCCCGCTTCATCAGACCAGATGGATTCGTTTGCAGAGAGAGGAGGGCCAGTCTTTGGTTTCGTTTTCTTTGGATCAGTTTTCTTTGGATCAGTTTTTGGCTCAATGATGTTTGAAGAGTTGGAAATCGAAGCTGTATTGTTGTTGGTTGTGGAGGTGGATGGAGATTCCCACAATTCTTGAGGGCCTAGAAAGCGGACGGCGAGCAACTGTCCAGTGACCATCCGCAAAGAATCATTGAACGCCTCAAGGCAGGTTCTTCGGAGATAATCCCGGTGCATGTCCGTTTGGGCACGCACACCAAAGGCACCAGAAAGAATTCCCAAGGGTTCGAGTTCCTCAAACCATTTGCGGGTGTGCTCAGGATGAAGCTGTTGCATCTGTCTGAGTACATTGTCGAGGACGAATCGATCATGTTGGCGATCGTGCTGGCGGCTCGATTGACGGTTAGATTGGCGGTTATTGAGCCCCATCGTTGTCCAGTATCCTGCTTTCAAACCCATCCAAGGCATACAACAAAGGTTGAAAGCCAAAAAACGGAGTGTGTGTCCCGACCACCAGCACGACGCATCGATTGTCGTCAATTGCAAATGGTGACCACTACCCTACAAAGGGCACGGGGTGTTTGTCAACCATGAAGATCAAAGACGACGCAGAGTCCTTGATAATTCAGAAATTTCTTTTTTCAAAGTACGATACCAACACGCATCTGGCCAACAAATGATCGGCAAGTCGCCAATTGGCATGCAAAATGTTTTCTAAAACGCAACACGCTATTATGTGTGCATGCCTGACTTAGGAATCCGGTTTGCCAATATGAATCCTGAAGAACGAGCGGCGGTCATTGGACGAGCCGCCGACGCATTGCGCCAAGATCAGTGCGTGGTGCTCCCCACCGACACACTCTACGGACTCGTCACCCGCGCCAACGCAGCGGGTGCTGATGCCCTTGACAAAGTCACTGGCCATCCAGAAACAACCGATCAACCCAACGATCAACCAAAGATGACACTGCATCTTGCGGATGTCGATGTCATTTTGGAACATCTTGTATTTGAGGCCGCAACAGTACGCCGATTGGTGGATCGCCTACTCCCCGGCCCAGCACGGCTTGTGATTGAACAACCCGATTCAGCGATCAACGCCTTGTGTGACGCGCTGAACATCCAACGCGGACTCATCGACAATGGTTCACACATCGCATTGCGGGTACCAGACCACCCAATTTTCCGACAAGTGCTTCGCAGTGCAGAGGTTGCGTGCGTGGCACGCCGACTTGGCGCGGCGGTGTGGGCGGCGGGTGAGAATCCAGGTACGGATCTGAGCCCGATTCCCGATCAGTTTGCCGACGATGGCGTGCCAAGGCCAACATTGGTCATTGATGATGGACCGACGCTGCATCAACAAAACTCGACGACCGTTCGGCTCGGGCGCGATGGAAAAATCGAAGTCGGCACCGATGGCGTGCTTGTTGAACGAGACATTCTCGCCCATCTGGAACGGACAATCCTGTTTGTCTGCACCGGAAACACCTGTCGAAGCCCAATGGCCCAGGCCATTGCCCAGCATCAACTCGATCAACAAGAGCCCGAAGGAATCACAACACGGGTCATCAGCGCCGGGGTTGCCGCCGGTGAGGGGATGCCGGCGACCGACGAAGCGGTGCAGGTGCTCAAGGGAATGGGGATTGAGTTCAAAAACCATCAATCTCGGCTGCTCACGCTCCCAATGATCGACCAGGCCGAAGTCATCTACACCATGACCCCATCCCACGCCCAAGCAATTATGACCATGGCCCCGAACTCGGTCCATAAAGTCTTCGTACTTGACGAACATGAAGCCGTGCCCGATCCGATTGGGCAGGGCATCGACATCTACCAACACACCGCCGATCGGCTTGACGAACTCATTGCTCGCCGGCTTGAGGAGATTCGGATATGAGCGACGACCAGAGCAACAATCAAAAAAACGCCATTATCCACCGGATCGCCATCGGTTCAGACCACCGGGGCAATACGGCCGCCAATCAAATCCTCGAAACCATCAAAAACCTCGGACACGAAGGATGGATCATCGGCGGGTGCGATGACCAACCATGTGACTACCCAGAACGGGCATGGCAGGTTGGTCAGGAGATCGCTTCAGGAAAGGCCGATCGTGGGGTATTGATCTGCGGAACCGGGATCGGGATGTCGATCGCCGCCAACAAGATGGACGGGCTTCGTGCGGCCTTGGTTCATGACGAACTGACCGCCCAACTCTCGCGATCACACAACGATGCCAACATCCTGTGCTTGTCGGCCGATCTGCTCGGGGCTCGGTTGATGGACAAAATCATGGAAGTGTGGATCAAAACCCCATTTGATGGTGGCCGACATCAACGCCGAATCGACAAGATCACCGAAATCGAACAAGGACGAGACCCTTCACTGGTCAGTGTCTAGTTCATACCATTCATTCTAGATTGCACCCTACTCGGTCTTGAGTACCACACTGACTTCGCCGAATCCGATCACCACCACGCCATTGGCCGCTTGGGTCGTTGTTGGCTGGCGCTGGATTGACGCAGGCAGGGTCAGGTTAATCGAATCGCTCAACTGGGCGTTGCGCTGATCGAGTATTTTGAGTGGGATATTCATCGCGCCGCCGTGTTGGCCGTTGCCTCCGTTGATCGCCCGGTGAATCAGAACCACACGATCCCGCGCCCAGGCCGCATCGACATACGACCAATTACTCCGCTCAGGATCAAGCCCAACGGTATCACCATTGGTCGGATCAAAAACCCCCATCCCGCCAGAGCCAACAACGGCGATGTGCCGATCATGGGCACGCAGATCAACCCACCCACGATCCACGACTCGGCCTTGGGCATTGAAAGTGTTGAGCGGAATATCTCCAGCGGTCAAACCAATCGGCCAAAGCCCAACAAACTCATCGAGCACCACCAGCGTGTCATTGGCAATCCATCCAGCCGTGGTGTTGAACAACCCATCGTTCTGAATCACCCAGTCCAATGTTCCAGTTCGGGTAGAAACCGACAAGACCCGCCGGCTGGTGCCCACAAGCAAACTGCCCGATGGAGCCACACAAATCCATCGAGGCGTGGCGGTCTGGGCGTGGAGCAGTTGAATCGTTTGCCCGGTCCGCGCGTCGATCGACGCGATCCGCGGAGCCCGCATCAACATTGCCCCGGCCTCAGGATCGTGATCGACATACCACATCCCCACAACACCAAGCACACCCGACGAAAGATCAACATCATGCACACGATTGACCGGAAGATCACCCTTCCACAACAGATGCCCGGTCAACAGGTCGATCCCCATGCCCCGCCCGATCCGGTCCACCAACACCAGCACCGACCCATCACTGGAACTCAAAACTTGATTCGGCAGCACCACGCCCTCGGTCGGAGAAAAAAACTGCCCATTAATCTGCACGGCTTCGTCGGGCTCTCTGGTGGAGTGTTCGAGCAGTTCGCCGATGACGCCTTCGATTTTCCACCGGGTTTGGCCGGTAAATGTTTCGATGGATTCGATGAACCCAGCGCCGGGCTGACCATTGGGCGGTGCCCACAGCAACACCGTCTGAAACTCGTTGTGAACGACAACCACCGGCGGCTCAACATCAGGAGCCCGCCGCGTCCACAACACTTCAGCCGTCGAATCGACAAACCGAACCATCCGCGCCTGGGCAAGCTGAGGAGCAAACAACACCATCGTCTCAAACTCGGTCCTGATCGGCGAAACCACCGGAGAGCCCGTCAGAAGCATTGGCGTATCGGTGCGGACAAACTTGCTGCCGATGATCGGGGCGCGTTGTCCCGAAGAGAGCCCGATGGACAACGAGCCAGCGTCGATGGATTGTCCATTGATGGTGATGGTCATGGACGGAAATGTGTGGCTCAGTTTGGCGGCGGCCTGGGCGGCCTCGGCTTGTCGCTGAGAATCCAACAATCCACCAACCAACACCGAACCCAGGGTGTCGAGGATCGAGCCGGATGGATTGACGCTGTGTGTGCTGAGTCGATTGATCGAATCAAACCCGGACTGTGCCGCCCGAACCGCCGCCGGCGGGTTGTTGGAGTTCATCCACCGATCGGCGGCCAATGCCCAGAGTTCCGGGGTCGTTGGTGCCCAGGGGTATTGCCGTGCGATTTGTTCGATGGTGTTGGGTGAATCGAAATCGGTGATCGCATCACGATCAATCATCGCCAGTTCATCAAACATCATGCACACATCACGACCAAACTGAGCAACGATCGCATCAAGCTGTCGATTCGATTCAATATCAGCACGAATCGCCAACCCTTTCCCTTTCCACATCTGGTTTGAAAGCGATGGGTTTTGGAGAACCGCGTGATACATACGCACGGCCTGCCGGTGCTGACCCCACGCCTGTTGCCAAGCGCCAAGGGTTATGTGCTGGGCGACGGTGTGTTCATCTGATCGAGCAACCACAGCGAGTCGATCAAGCAGCGTGGATCGAATCGAATCAGAAAGACCAAGGCCAGCGGTCGCCTGGACGGTCTG
>JALSHW010000021.1 GCA_026982035.1 Phycisphaerales bacterium
GATGTTCGGAGGGATTTTCGTTGTTGAGTGGGTGTTGACCCGGAGCCAAGGGTGGCTCTGGACAACCCTGAGAAAGAAGTTTAAAATGATGACAAATACAAATCGAAGAATAACAAATGGAAGAATAACAAGTCGATGTGCAAACGGTGGTGTGCCTGGAGTGCCTTCTTTGGGGTTGGCTTTGTGGCCTGCTTTGTGGCCGGCTTTTGGATTGGCTTTGGGGTTGGCGTTTCCAGCACATGCGCAGGAATGCGAGTTGTCGGGGGCGGTGAAACTTCTCGCCTTTGATGGGGCGGTCGAGGACAATTTTGGTGAAGCGGTTTCGATCAGTGGGGACACGGCTGTTGTCGGAGCACCCGTAGATGACGACAACGGCTTCAACTCTGGTTCAGTGTATGTGTTTACGCGTTCTGGTGGCTCATGGACTCTGCAAGAAAAGATCACCGCTGCTGATGGGCAACCTGAAGATTTTTTCGGTCTCTCGGTTTCTATAAGTGGAGATACGATCATCGTTGGGGCGCATGGGGATGATGACAACGGTTTGAACTCTGGCTCGGCGTATATCTATACACGCTCCGGGGGCGTATGGACTCAGCAGGCCAAACTGATAGCTGTTGATCCTGGCGGAATAGGGGATGGTGATGTGTTCGGTGGGTCTGTATTCATTGATGGCGACAATGCTGTCATTGGAGCACAACTTGATGATGACTTGGGGACCGATTCGGGTTCGGCGTATGTTTTCACACGATCTGGAAATATGTGGTTCCAAGCGGCCAAGCTTCGAGCAGATATGGATGGAGCTCCATCCGATCGGTTCGCTCATTCCGTCGCGATCGACGGTGATACCGTCGTCGTAGGGGCTTTCTACGATGATGATAACGGCTTCAACTCTGGATCGGCCTATGTCTTCTCGTATACTGATGGCGAGTGGATTCAGCAGGCCAAACTCCTTCCGACTGCCGGGGGAATCTGGGAGCAGTTTGGGAAATCTGTTTCTATCAGCGGGGACACTGTTGTCGTTGGATCACAATGGGACGATGACAATGGATCGCAATCGGGATCGGCGACTGTATTTACACGAATCGGTAGCGTGTGGGCCGAGGAAGCTCTTATTTTGCCTGCTGATGGTGGGGCGGGAGACCGATTTGGTTTTTCTGTCGCCATCAGCGGTGACACTGCTTTCTTTGGGGCCATCTTTGATAACGAGAATGGTTTTAACTCTGGATCGGGGTATGTTTTTGCCCGCGACGGTGGGGTGTGGACTGAGCAGGCCAAGATATTGCCTGTTGGCGGGGCTGCGGATGATTGGTTCGGTCGCACGGTTTCTTTCGATGGCGATACCGCGATCTTTGGTGTGCTTCTTGACGATGATAATGGAACGAACTCTGGTTCGGCGTATATGTACAGTATTGAGTGTGGGGACTGTCAGGCGGATATGACTGGCGATGGCGTGCTCAATTTTTCGGATATTTCCGCTTTTCTTAGTGCCTTTGGTGCGGGTGATCCTGTCGCTGATTTCAGCGGGGATGGCGTCTTTAATTTCTTGGATATTTCGGCCTTCCTTGGCATTTATGCTGCCGGTTGTCCGTGATCGAGGGCGATGTTCGCAAAATTTAGATACTGTGCTTTGGTCTCGTCGGTGGTTAAATTGAAACAAGGTATTTGGCTGATATAAGTTTGAATACGGAAGCCCCTGAGTGATCGGGGGCTTTTTTTCGTATGCGGAATCTTGGGGGTGGATTGGGTTTGTGATTGGGACATGAGGAGTTGTGGATTTTTTTGTCCGCTGTTGGTTGGTGTTTGGTTGTGATTGTGATGACGGTTTTTGGTGCGGTTGTGTTTCTTGGAAGTTGGGATAGGGTACAATCGGACGCAAAAAATTCTTGGGCTTTTGTGGGTCCATGATGAACCATTTTTTAATCTTTGGAGAATTGTACGATGTCCCGATCGAACCGAGTTTTTGTGAGTGCTGCTGTTGTTTTTGGTGGGTTTGTTGCTTTTGGGTCTGGGTGTGCATCGAGTCAGTGTGTGGATGATGGGTCTGATGCGGTGATTACGCAGTCGGAGCAGGCGGGGATGAGCCCGGACAGTGTGCTTGCTGATCTGAAGGCGGGGAACAAGCGGTTTGCTGCTGGCAACTCGACGGAGTATGACTTGCTTGCTCAGGCGCGGGCGACGGCTTCTGGGCAGTATCCGGGTGCGATTGTTTTGGGTTGTTTGGATTCTCGTGTGCCGCCTGAGATGGTCTTTGATCAGGGGATTGGGGATATTTTTGTGGGGCGTGTTGCGGGGAATTTTGAGAATGTTGATCTGCTTGGGAGCATGGAGTTTGGGACCAAGCTTGCGGGTTCGAAGTTGATTGTGGTGCTTGGGCATGGGTCTTGTGGGGCGGTCAAGGGGGCTGTGGATCAGGCCAAGCTTGGGAATCTGACGGCGACGCTGGCGAATATTTCGGTGAATACGACGGGGATTTCTGGGGAACGGAGTTCGAAGAATTCGGCGTTGGTTGATTCGGTGATTGAAGAGAATGTTCGTCAGACTGTGCGGGATATTTACTCGCGGAGCCCGGTGATGGCCGAGTTGGTTCGTCAGGGGGATTTGAAGATTGTTGGGGCGATTTATGATCTTGAGACTGGGCGGGTGGAATGGCTTGAGGATTGATTTGAATCAAGTGTTTTGATTGTGTTTTGTTGGCTCGGTTCGATGAACCGGGTCATTTTTTTAGTCATATCGCAGAGTGAAGAACCCGGCTCGGCGAGCCGGGCCACCGGGAGCTGGGTTGTTGGATGTGAGTTAGTCGTCGGGGTAGAGTGTGTTGAGTTTGTGGTTTGAGAACATTGGCCAGTCGGCGTCGATTGGTTTTGTGATTGATAGGACGCCTTTTTTGTAGCGGCCTTGGTCGTCGTCGCGGTCGTTTCCTAGGGCGTAGAGGAGTGGGCCTTCGTTGGTGGGTGTGTAGTGGAGTGGTTGGCCGGTGAAGATGTCCATGGGGTTGATGGTGAGGAGGTCTTGGTCGAGGTCGTTGAGGGTTTGCGGGAAGGTGTTGTGGCGGAGTTTGTGGCGGTGGAGGGCCAGGAGGGTGCGGGTGCCGATGGATTCTTGGGCGTGGGTTTGGAATCTTGCGGCGGCTTGGTCCATGGCTGGGAGCAATGTGTCCATGAGTATTTGGTTCACTTTGTTGAGTGAATCTTTTTGTTGTTTGTAAATGACGATGGAGGACTGAAGTGTTGGGTCCCAGGGGATTCGGGATCGGAGTTGGGCTTGTTTACCGATGAGGGCGTGGATGTAGAAGAGGCGTTGGAGTGATGGGTGGAGTTGGGCGGCGGGGAGGTTTGTGGGGATGTAGTTTGAGCCGCTGATGGTGTTGATTTTGTTTGGGTTGATTGGACCTTTGCCGTCGGTGGTGCGTCTTAAGGTGTCTTGGAAGAAGAGGGCTTCGCCTTGCCAGGTGAATGTTTGGATTCCGGCATCTTCGATGATTGATGAGAGTTTGGCGAGGTGTTGGTCGATGAAGGATTCGGGGTGTTGTTCGAGTGCCCACATGATGAGGTCGTTGGCGGTGGATTTGATGGCGATTTCGACGAGTTGGCTGATGACGATTGGGTATTCGTTGGCGAGTTGGGCGGAGGTGTACATGACATTGACGAGTTCGACGAACTCGTCTGGGTTGTTGTTGATGAGTTCGTAGATGGCGGCGGATTTGAGGAACTTTGTGCTGTTGCGGAGGGGGCCTAGGGCTGGGAGGAGGATGCCCATGCTGTTTGGGTTTGGGTCTGGGTTTGGGTTCCAGTTGTCGTCTTGGAGGCCGTGTTTGAGGAGGGCTTGGTGTTCGTGGGTTCCGGTGGAGGAGTAGAGGCCGCAGCCGAGGGTTGGGCGGGTGAGGGCTTTTTTGAGTTGGGCGATGGCGTTTTGGCCTTGGGTGGATTGGATGAGGGTGGTGATTTGGTTCCAGTGTTCGGGGTTGTCTGGGTAGTTGCCGAGGTCTTTGCGGTCGAAGATTTGTGGGTTGGCGAGGATGGTGTCGATGAGGATTGGCCAGGCCTTGTTTTGGTCGGGGATGGTGGTGAGCCAATGATTGAAGCTGGCGGTGGGGTTCCAGGTTTTGGTGTTGGTTGGGTCGGCGGGGTCGGTGTACCAGGGGGACCAGTTGCCTTTGGTTGCTTTGGTCCAGTCGGGGGTGAGGTCTTTGAGTTGGGTTTGGGTGAGGGGTTTGGTGTAGAAGTATGTGCGGTAGGCCCAGGTCCAGATGAGGGCGATGGTGAGGAGGAGGAGGGCGGTGATGATGGAGATGATGAGGATGATTTTTTTCATGGAGGATGGTAGATGAGAAGAAGAGAGAAAATAGGAAGGAGCGAGCAGGAGAAGAAAGACCCCCTCCGTCGCTGCGTGACAGCTCCCCGCCCCCCAAATGTGGGAGAGGGAGGAAGATGAAGACACTACTGCGCATAAGAATGCGAGTAGTGGCACCCAGAGAAAGCGTTAGAAATCGTTGTTTGTGGGGTTGTAGGTGGGGTCGAGTTGTTCTCGAAGGCGTTCGGTGTAGCGGAGGGCGTTGAGGTGGGTTCGGATTTGTTGTTTGAGTTGGGTGGGGTCTGGAGATTGAAGAGCCGGCTCGGCGAGCCGGGGGGGCGGGGGAGGGGCGGTGAGTTGGTTGAAGAGGGTGGTGATTGTTTGGATGGTTTTTTGGCGTTCTTGGTTGGCCCAGGATTGCCAGCGGGGGCGAGCTTCGGTGGGATTTATTTCGAGTTCTTCTTCGATTTGGGTTCTGAGTTGCATCATTTCCATGAGGAAGTTGTCGGGGAGGGATTTATCTTTTGGAGAAGGGCCATCGAGAAGATGGAGCATGAGATTGGCTCGTGATTCGTCGTTGAGGAGAATGTCGCGGGCTTGGTTGAGGGTGGCGGGGTTGAGTTGGTTGGGATTTGGAGTGGATTTTTGTGACACCAGATCGGGGTGGGTGGTGGCGAGTTTTTGGAGGTAGGCGTGTTGAATTTGGGTTGGGGTTGTGGAGAAAGTGGGCTTGAGGCCAAGGATTTCGTAGGCGTTGGGTGGGTTTTGGGAGTTTTTTTGATCGGGGGTCATTGTGGGGAGTATAGGTTTGACAGTGGAGCGTATTTCGGAGATGATGGGGTGTCGTGTATACGATGCCAAGGAGGGATGCTCGATTGGGCTGAAAGGATTTTTTATTTTGACCAAGCATATTGGCATTGTGGCGGTGAGCCCTGAAGGAGCGGCGAGTTGTTATCGACAGTTGTTTCGACATGCGTCGGTGAAACTGCCTGCGGATCAGCATCCGGTGGTGTCTATTTATAACATCCCGCTTGCGCTGTATATTCAGGCGGTGCGGTCGGACAACTGGCGGTTGGTTGGACAGATGCTTCAGGAGTCTGCTCAGAAGTTGGCGGAGATTGGGGCGGAGTTTTGCTTTACGCCTGACAATGCGGTGCAGCATGCGGTGCAGCTTGCGGATGTGAACTCGCCGATTCCTTGGATCAAGATGACCGATGCGGTGGCGGATCGGATCGCTCAGGATGAACGGAAGAAGGTTGGGGTGATTGGGACCAAGTATGTGACCTCTGGGTCGGTGTATCAGACTGATCTTGGGATTAAGGGGATCAAGTTGGTTCGGCCCAGTGATGAGGATGCGGAGGTGCTGGATTCGATTATCTTTGATGAGTTGATTTATGGGGGGATCTGCGATGCTTCGCGGGCGGCGGTGATGGCGATTGTGGATCGGCTTGTGGAGATGGGGTGTGAAGGATTGATCTTGGGATGCAGTGAGGCGCCTTTGATGATTTCGGCGACGACTTCGCCGCTGCCGCTTTATGATGCTTCTGATATTATTGCGGAGCGGGCGATGGATTTTGCGGTGGGGTGAGGGAAGAGGGGACTGGGGACTGGCCATTGGCCATTGGGGGAAGAGAAGAAGATTCGAGCGGTTTCTGTTCGTGCTTTGCCGAAGACGGGCAAAGCACGGCACCCGGATGTGGTTGGTTGTTGGAAGACACTACTGCGCCGAAGACGGCGAGTAGTGGCACCCGGCCCGGGGGAGGAGAGAAGACCCGAATCACCGAAGACGGTGAGACGGGGCACCCGCCCCCCAAAGTGTGATGATCAAGTATTGGTGGACGCGATGAAGGATTGGATGGCGGTTGTGGCTTGCTCGGTAAAATCTGGGGTGGTCCAGATGTTGTTGTGGCCGGCGTTTTGGATTTGTAGGAGGGTGGCGTTTGGGGCGGCGGCGGCGATTGC
>JALSHW010000022.1 GCA_026982035.1 Phycisphaerales bacterium
GCAAAAAAAACGGGAAAATGGAGCGAAGATTTTCATCGGTATTGCCGGGGGAATCGCGGTCTACAAAGTCTGCACAGTGGTCTCTCGGCTTGCCCAAGCCGGGGCTCAGGTGACCGTCGGCATGACCCAGAACGCGACGAACTTTGTCACCCCACTGACATTCCAGGCCTTGTCTGGCAATCCCGTCTACACCTCCCCATGGGAACACCTTGAATCCTCTGACCCCCAACACATCTCCCTGGCCGACCGCAGCGATGCGGTGCTGATCGCCCCTTGCACGATGAACACCCTCAGCGACATCGTCCATGGCTCAACCAACTCCGTCGTCACCCTGATCTTGAGTGCCATCAACCGCACCACCACCCCAGTCCTCATCGCCCCGGCGATGAACGACGCGATGTGGGCACAACCCGCCAACCAACGCAATGTCGAGCTCGCCAAATCCGATGGCAACCACATCGTCGGTCCAGGTTCGGGCTGGCAGGCCTGCCGGCACGACGGGACTGGCCGAATGAGCGAGCCAGCCGACTTGATCTGCGCATTGGGGCAGGCCTTGATCGCCAAAGGCCTCGGATCGGCCAATTGACCAAGAGAGGGTCTTGCCAATGATCTTTCTTGGCCGGGGAATCCAATGGGCCTACACTATCCATCCAAACCGCGGCTCAATCCCCACCGAGCCCGTGAACAAGCCCATGAATAGTTGGAGAGATGGCTGAGCGGTTGAAGGCGCACGATTGGAATTCGTGTGGAGGAGTAATCCTCTCGGGGGTTCGAATCCCCCTCTCTCCGTTGAATAAGCCCTTACATTTGTAAGGGCTTATTTTGTGGTTGCTTGCAGAACAAGATTGAGCGTGGAATCAGATGCTTTCATCACCGATGCTACAATGTCAATCATGCAACGACGAGCCGCTGTCATTTGTGCTTTGCGTACCCCGATCGGTCGATTCGGTGGGTCGCTGGCGTCTGTTCGGCCTGATGATCTGGCCGCCCATGTGATCCGCGCGGTTGTCGAACAATCCAAGATTGACCCCGCACTCATCGACGAAGTGTACTTCGGTGCGGCCAATCAAGCCGGTGAAGACAACCGAAATGTCGCCCGCATGGCCGCGTTGCTTGCGGGGTTGCCCGAAACAATTCCCGGATCAACGGTCAATCGGTTGTGCGCATCGGGACTCGAATCAATCAACATCGCCGCCCGCATGATCGAAGCCAACCACGGCGATGTCTTCATCGCCGGGGGCGTTGAGTCGATGAGCCGAGCGCCGTATGTGCTGAGCAAAACCGAAACCGCCTTTGGAAGATCACAAGAACTCCATGACACTTCAATCGGCTGGCGGTTTGTCAATGATCGTCTATCAGAACTGTATCCGCCGTATCCCATGGGTGAGACGGCCGAGAATGTTGCCCGAAAATACCAGATTTCGCGCCAAGACCAAGATCAGTTCGCCCTTCAAAGCCAGCAGAAATGGGCCAAAGCACACGAACAAGGATTCTTCAACGATCAAATCATCCCCGTCGAAATCCCCCAACGCAAAGGCGACCCGGTAAAAGTCGATACCGACGAACATCCTCGTCCAAACATGACCCTCGAACAACTCGCCAAACTCCGCCCGGCCTTTGCCAAAGACGACCAAGGCACCGTCACCGCAGGAAACTCCTCTGGAATCAACGACGGAGCAGCAGCGATCCTGCTCGTCGAAGCCCAACGCGCCAAAGAACTCGGCTTGACCCCAATGGCATTTGTCGGCCCGAGCGCATCGGCGGGCGTCGATCCGGCGTACATGGGCATCGGCCCGGTGCCTGCGATTGAAAAAGCATTGGGGCGTGCCAAACTTTCGATCAAAGACATCGACCTGATCGAACTCAACGAAGCGTTCGCCGCACAATCCATCGCCTGTCTCCGTCAACTCAACATCGACGAATCCAAACTCAATGTCAATGGCGGCGCCATCGCCATCGGTCACCCCCTTGGTTGCAGCGGCACACGCATCGCCACCACACTCATCCACGAAATGATGCGAACCGATGCCCAACGCGGGCTTGCATCATTGTGTGTCGGGGTCGGACAAGGGCTCGCTACGGTCTTTGAGCAAGCGTAAATCAATCCATCGAAACAAGTTTCTCGAATCCACGACCGTACGCACTGATGAGTGCGTCGATCTCGGTTTCGGTCATCGGCGTTGAGAGCGTCGCCGTGCAGGTGTTGATCAGGATCATGCCCTCATCGAACATATGATCGAGCAGGGTTGTAAGCCGACGGCTTTCATCGGCTGTGAGGTACGCCTCTCGGAAGTTGCGAGGCGGCTGGGGCTTCATATGCACCCGGAACATCGCCCCCCCACCGGTGACGCACGCCGCGACACCCGCCTGTTCAATGGCTTGAGAGATTCCAGTCATCGCCCGCTTGGCAAGGGCGTTGAGTCGAGCAATGGCCGGTTCATCAAACTTCTCGACCGCGATCATCCCCGCGGTCATGCTGATCGGGTTGGCCGAGAATGTTCCCGAATGGGGGAACAACAGTTTGGCGGCCCGTGGGTTGAGCACATCCATCACTTCAGAGCGTCCAACCACCGCCCCGACCGGGAACCCGCCTCCGATCATCTTGCCCAGTGCCGTCAGGTCTGGAGTGATCCCGTAGCGAGTTTGGAGGCCGCCGTATTCGGTGCGGAAAGTAATAACTTCATCAAGCACCAGCATCGCGCCATGTTGTGTCGTCCAATCGCGAATCGCTCGAACAAATTCTGCATCAGCAGGCCGAAGACCCACACGGTGAGGCATCAAATCAAGCAGCACACACGCCAAGTCTCCAGCGTGTTCATCAAGAATCGCAATCGCCCGCTCAGGATCATTGAACGGGATAATCACCACATCCCCAAGCGCGGCCTCAGGTGTTCCATGGGCCAGTGGCACGCTCTTGGGATGATCAATCTCGCCCCAAGTCGTGGGATTTGGTGCTTGGCTGACTTCTGCGTAGTCGTACCCGCCGTGGTAGGCGCCTTCGACCTTGGCGATCTTGGCCCGGCCTGTAAAGGCGCGGGACGCTTTGAGAGCAACCATGATCGCTTCGGTGCCTGAGTTGACGAATCGAATTTTTTCAAACCCTGGGTTTCGGCTGCACAACAACTCGGCGTATTGCACCTCAACCTCAGTCGCCATCGTGAACGCCGAACCCTTGGTGAGTTGCTCGGTGACGGCTCGGACAATGTCTGGATCAGCATGCCCATGAATCAGCGAAGCCATGTTGTTGGAAAAATCGAGCCGGGTGACGCCTTCAATATCGGTCAATCGACAGCCAAGCCCATGATCGGCGTACGCCGGGTGCGGGTCACGCAAAACCGTATTTCGGCTGACCCCACCTGGAAGAACTTTGGTGGCCCGCTCGTAGAGGGCTGCACTTTTTGATGTTTCCGTGGGCACGCTCATGTGTATGTATCCGTTTTTATATCTTGGTTTATATATCTTGGTTTATGTATTGGCGATGGGCAATAGATCGGCACCAGTGCGCTCTTGGACATATTCAAAATCAACACCCGGACTCAGTTCAACAAGTTGAAATCCGTCGGCCGTGATGTCGATCACGGCCAGATCCGTATAGATCCGATCGATCACCCCGCGCCCAGTCAGTGGATAGGTGCATGATTCGACAAGTTTTGGCTCGCCGCCCTTGGTGCAATGTTGGGTGATGACGAACACCGATTTGACGCCTGCGACCAGATCCATCGCGCCACCAACCGCCGGGATCGCATCGGGTGCACCTGTTGACCAGTTGGCCAGATCACCATCTTTGGACACCTGCATCGCACCCAGCACACAGAGGTCAATATGCCCCCCTCGGATCATCGCAAAGCTGTCGGCGTGGTGGAAGAACGCCGCCCCTGGGTTGGCCGTCACATGACGCTTGCCCGCATTGATCAGTTCAGGGTCGCCATGACCTGGATTTGGAGAGGGGCCCATGCCCAGCAGTCCATTCTCGGTATGGTAAATCAGCGTGCGCCCTTCAGGAACGAACCGAGCGACCAGTTCGGGAATCCCGATGCCAAGATTCACATACGATCCATTGGCGATGTCTTGGGCAAGCCGCCTGGCCATCTCTTGACGGGATCGTCCGATGATGGAAGTTTGTGGTGCGTTGTGTGTCATGGGTATGAAACTCCGGCAGCGACCAGTTCGGATTCAAATGCAGGATCAGCAATTTCGATCACCCGCTGAACAAAGATGCCTGGGGTGACAACGATTTCTGGATCTATCTGACCGGGTGAGACAACTTGATTCGCTTGCACAATGGCGACTTTGGCCGCCATCGCCATTGGAGGACCAAAATTGCGCGCGGTTTTGTTGTAAATTATATTGCCGTGTGTATCGGCGATCTGCCCTTTGATGAGGGCGAAGTCGGCTTTGAGTCCTCGCTCAAGCAAATACTCCTGCCCATCAAACTCCCGACACTCCTTGCCGTCGGCCAATGGGGTCCCCACCGCCGCCGGAGTATAAAACCCAGGAATCCCCGCACCGCCGGCACGGATGCGTTCGGCGAGTGTACCCTGAGGAACCAACTCAAGTTCAGTCTTGCCACTCCGATATAAATCTGGGAAGACTGTTGAGTTGGCGGTGCGCGGAAACGAACAGATAATCTTGGACACCCGCTCAGCTTTGAGCAAGGCGGCAAGCCCAACCTCGCCACTGCCAGTGTTGTTGCTCACGACGGTCAGGTCTTTGGCACCTTGGTCGATGAGTGCATGGATCAACTCAATCGGACTCCCGGCTTCACCAAAACCACCAACCATCACCACCGCGCCATCAAACACATCGCGCACCGCCTCAGCAGCACTCGACACTTGCTTGTCGATCATTTGGTCACCCGTGCATAATCAAAGAGCCCGGCTTCATCAAACAAGACCCGATCCTCGTAATCATCAAACCAAACCGCATCAGGATTGCGCCCAACGATACAAACCTTGCCCCGATCAGAAGCATCGGCAGGATTTCGCAAGAGTTTGAAAATAACAACCCCGTTCTCACTGCCAGCGAGCCCAGGAATCGGCTCGTTGGTGACCGCGTTGACCTCCGTCTTGCCCTTGTAATGCGTGATCGAAAGCCGGGCGTGGTTCTCAACACCCGACAAGCCCTTTTGTGAATCGTTGAGAATGTTCCAGGCATCTTCGATGGGAACATTGAACGCTTTGTAAGCCACGATGTCCCGACCACAGAAGAAGTAGTGGTTGTCGGCACCAATGCGTTTGATCTCCCGCTGCATGATGCGCAGAGCGTCAGGATCGTCATTGATCCCCTTGATGATCGGCGTCTGATTTTCGACGGTGATCCAGCCACGATCGAGCAACCCTTTGATCGCTCGCTCAGTTTCAGGAACCCATTGCGGGATATCGTTGTCGCCTGGAATGTAGTTTCCGTTGCCGTCATTGGCGAGAAACTCATCGGGATGCTCGAAATGGACCATCATGTGCAGCCCAATCTGTGGGTAGGTTTCATGGAATCGATCGAGCATGGCAAAGAAAGTGTCGTCAAAACGCTGAGGATAAAAGGCGAGCTCTTTGGTCCCGATACGGATAGATTCGATGCCCGCTTCTGCCAATGCGGCGAGCCATGCCGCAATTTTTGAGTTGTTGAGAACCATCGGGTCACCACCAGAAAGGAGTATTTCGCGGAGTTTTTCGCGTCCACAATCTGGATGGTGCCCGCCGTTGGAAGCCACTTTGTTGTTGAAATCCCGGATGTAAGCGACAATTTCTGGAATCTTGGCGAGGCCTTTTTTGGCAACGGTGCCGTCTTGTCGTTCGATTTCTTTGCGTGCGATCAGTTCTTCACGGTAGCAAAATCGACAATGTGCAGAACATGTGGAGACGACATACATCAGTCCCATTTCATATTTGTGGAGCAGGCCTTCGACGGGGCTGTAGTCCATCTGGTTTCCGGGGTCTTCTGAACCAGTCAGGTCAAGGGTTTCGTCGGGGCTTGCCTTAACAAGTCGCTGGATGGCGGGGCTGTTCTTGGCAAGTTCAAAGAAGTGCCTGGTCATTTTGACAGGCATTCGTTTTTCGACATCGCGGTCGGTGCCTTTGAGTCCGCCGAGTTGGACGAGTTCTTCGGAGCTGTAGAAGCCGAGCATGTCTTCGGGGGCTTTTTCATTCAAGAAGGGCGCCAGGCCGTTGATGATTTCGCGTTTGTAGGAGACATCTTCGACGGCATCGAGGAATGCCTGC